>DXHA01000079.1 GCA_019113675.1 Candidatus Yaniella excrementigallinarum | reverse complement strand
CATTGTTGTATATAGCACAACATGTTTTACAGCGTAGGACGTTGATGCCATTCCGTCCTTGAGGAGGGAAGGTAGCCATGACACGGCAACCCGAAATGCTCATGTACACCCGGATTCGAAAGTCGCCCTATTTTCATGCAGCCGGTCGACACGGTGTGGAAGCCTACAGCGTCGTCAATCACCAATACCATCCGCGGCGTTACGGCGATCCGGTGGAGGAATACTGGGCGCTGGTAAACGATGTCACTCTCTGGGATGTCGGGGCCGAACGCCAAGTGGAGATTTCCGGCCCAGATGCTTTCGAACTCACCAATATGCTCACCCTGCGCGACCTGAGTACTCTGGAGGTCATTCAATGTAAATACGCGCTGATCACCACTCAGGACGGCGGTGTCCTCTCCGATCCCATTTTGCTGCGCGTCGGTGAGCAGCGGTTTTGGTTTTCTACTGCCGAGGCGACACTTCTTCCCTGGGCGCTAGCCACCGCCCATTGGACCGGACTCGACGTCGAAGTCAAAGAAGCTGATGTGGGTCCGGTTCAAGTTCAGGGAAACAAAGCCACCGAAGTGATGGTAGACCTATTTGATGAATCGATCCGCGACATGCGCCATTACTGGTCGAAGCGCTATGCACTGGACGGGATGGACGTGGTCGTATCTCGCACGGGATTCACTAACGTAGGTGGTTTCGAGATTTATCTCGAAGAAGCCAGCAAATACGCTGACCAGTTATGGCAGACCGTATTGCAGGCCGGCCAGCCATACCGGATGCGCGTTACCGGGCCGGTGCACATTAACCGTATGGAAGCCGGCATTCTTTCCTACGACGCGGATATGACCTTGGATACCAATCCATTTGAAGTCGCCTTCCACTACCCGTGGCTCGAGCGCGAAATTGACCAGGAAACACCATTTATTGGCCAGCCAGCGCTCCAGAAGATCCGCGACGAAGGTGTGGATCGCAAACTCGTTGGTGTGGAAATCGAAGGTGCATCGCTGGGTTCGTATAACGACGGTTCCATGCCGGAGGCGTTTCCTGTCCACTACGATAACCAGCACGTGGGGTTTGTCAGCTCTGCATGTTATTCGCCCCGACGGGAAAAGAATATTGGCTTTGCGATGGTACCGGTAAGACTATCGGAAAACGAGACGATCCTACAGGTTGAGACTCCCCACGGTGCAGAATCGGCAACCGTCGTCGATAAACCATTTCTAAGCTAAGGATTGTATTTGCAGCACGTGCCGCCAGCGGCTATTCTCCTCGCCGTCTTCGCCTAGCAGTGTTTATTGCTAGGGTTGACGGCGATGTTAACTCCACCTCACACCAAAAGATCGTTTATCCGTACACCAAAACGCGTTATTGTAACGATGAGCCTGACCGTATCGGCTGTATTGCTCGCGAGTTGTGGCAGCAGTAATAGCAGTGCCGCTGGCGTCGACACCTCCGAAGCCGGTCAGCTCGCATATGCGTGTGCGCTGAAGGAGCATGTCGAGGCAGACCACGGCGCACCTGACTCTTGGGACGACTTTATCGGCGACGACGCGGATCCAGCCGTTCGCGAGACGGCGGCGATCGGCGCGTTGGCCATGGGTTCCGATGATGAAACATTCAGTGACCCCGGCGAGATACTCATTGAGGGAATAAGCCGTGCTGATATTGAGACGCTGAGTTCCGGTTTGGAACATATGGAGCAGGCATGTGCCGGCATCGAAGGGACTGAGCAAGCAGCTGTCTCGCATGAAGCCCAACTAGATTACGCCTGCTCGTTGGCTGATCACATCAGTGCAGAACACGGTGAAGCCGCAACGTGGCTTAATGACGACGACTTCACCGTATTGTCTGAGGCGATGGGTGCTGCAGCGTTAACCGGCGCGATGAATGGGCAAACCTTAGCAGGTCACCAAGAACTCTCCGAAGCTGGGCGAGATCTTTTGACCGGAGTATCGCGAGCAGATGCAGACTACACCGACGAGTTCTTGGAAGCATTTCAATCAGCATGTGCGCAGCTATGAACTGCGTAGCTTATGCCAAGGTTTATAGCTGCTTAGCATCTGTGAGGTGCCTCCACAGTCCCGGTAGTCAAGCAATATGGGACACTGCTTTGGGAGGGTTCTTACTTCGCGACAGCCATGCAACGATGATTGTAAGTGCCACACAAATGGCTGTTGCGAAACCCGCCAGCACCGGTACCAGGGGCACCACTATTAGTCCGATAACGAGACTAATTGCTAATGCTATTACGATGATTCTCGGTTGCTTGACGGTTGTGATTGCCTGGACAATTACGGCACCCAGGATAGCAGGGAGTATGTAGAGACGTACGACCTCCAAAATATTTTCAGGGACGAAGTTCAGTAGCCAAGTGCCAAGAAATCCCACAAAAATTAGTAACGATAGTAGATGCACCATTGCTGCACCTGAAATAGCTGTAGTGGCGGCGAGGTCGCCTTTTTTCGTACCGGGTTGGGCATCAATAGTATCCTGTGCGACCACTGCGGCAGGAAGCAATTTGTTAGATATATTGCCAATCATGAATGCCTGATACATGGCTGCTTGCCCAAGAATAGGAAAGTATGTGAGCGGTTCAACGATGGCAAAGACTAAGAAAGCCGAGGCTACTGCGGCATAAGCTGCACCGATCTGACCAAAACTTAGTTGGAGATCAGTGAAGAAGATCAAATAGCCCGGCCCTAGTAAAGAGAGAACGAGACCGATAAGCATGGTTATGGGTCCCCAACGCGAGGTGGCTTTTTCGAAGGCCGTAAAATCACTGGGCTGTTTCGTAAGTGTCGACATCTGCGTATTTTCCTTTCCGGGCATGAGAAATACAAAGAGCTCAAACTGTGTGTGCAAGGTAAGCGACAACGAGACCAATGAAAATTGCAATCCCGAATGCCCATTCTTTAAGCCAAGCAGCATTGAGCACCTTGGCGAGCCAAAGAAGCGTCGTCATGGTAGTTGCAGAGGCCAATATCGTCACTAGATGGACGCTGGATTTGGGTAACTCCGTGACAGTAAGCATGCTGAAGGCGCCTAGGAGTGCTGCTCCGGGGATTATGGTCATTACGGTAGGATTCACCTGCGATAATTTCTTGCTGCCACGCTTCAATAAGGGCGTCATCAGTAGAGTAGCGATCAGCCACATACCACCACTAATGCTCATCGCGATGAAAGCAATAGCAAAAACCTGGGCAGTATAGTTTTCGTCACCTAGGGCCGAGCCCATAGTTTGGGCTGCCATAGTTGCCGAAGCGGTTTCTGTTGCAGCTGAGCCGATGAGCCCAATGCGTAGCAATACTGCCGGGGTGCCGAATAACGTAAGTAGAGCTAGCGCTACCAGCACGACGGCTAGCGAGGGCCCAATTGAAGCTACCGCACCAGCACGTAACGATTGGTTCAGTTCACGATTCGTCATATCAGCTGCCGGCGCAGCTTTTCGTGCTGCCCGAATGTAAATGATGGATTGGATAAAAATAACCACAAAGACCGCTAGCGCGCAGAGCCATAAGAACGGAACATTTGCGATGTTCATGACCTCTGGCGGTCTATTGAGCTGGGACGAAGCCTGGAGCAGATGCAACGCAGAGAACCTTTCCTTTACATGTGATTTACCTTACGAAATGTGGGTGCTTATTAGACTGGCGTATTCAATTGGCGCTGCGCAATGCTTGACGGTATTGGTCGATTTTCTGGCGATATTCGTCATTCCTATCAAAATATAAGTTAGGGCTTCACAGTTGCATGTTTGTGAGAGAAACTACTCGATAACTAATTTGCGACCTAGGAGGAGCAAAAGTGCAGGAAATATACGAGATGACAGCGGTTGAAATGGTATCGAAGCTACGTTCCAAGGAGCTGTCTGCCACAGAAGCAGTGACTGCTCACTTAAAACGTATCGAAGAAGTCAACCCAGAGATTAATGCAGTGGTTGCCGTTGATATTGAGCGGGCAATGAGCACTGCGAAGCAATTTGACGAAATGATAATCCAGTCGGGGCCGGTTGGCCCTCTGCACGGTCTGCCAATGACACATAAAGATTCCCATAACACTAAAGGCATCCGTACCACTCAAGGCTCGCCATTATTTGCCGATCATGTTCCTGTGAAAAATGATCTTGTAATTCAACGTTTACAAAATGCAGGGGCAGTATCAACAGGTAAAACTAATGTTCCGGAATTCGCAGCTGGATCGCATACGTTCAACAAGGTTTTTGGCACAACCATGAATCCTTATGCAAATGCCCGTAGCGCTGGTGGCTCAAGTGGTGGTGTAGCGGCAGCACTTGCCAGCCGAATCCAGCCCCTAGGCGACGGTAGTGATATGGGTGGTTCAGTCCGTATCCCTGCGGCGTTTTGTAATGTCATTGGGCTGCGTCCATCTTATGGAGTCATCCCAATGCCGTCTCCACAGAACCCTTGGCAGTGGCTTGGACGCACGGGGCCCATGGCCAGAACTATTGACGACATCGCACTGTTCATGAGTGCTACTGCAGGCCCAGTTTCTGAATTACCAACGGTCCGGAGCTTGAAGCCTTGGGAATTTGATCGGCAAATAGAGCCTAATCTGCAAGGAGTCCGCATCGGTTGGTCCCCAGATTTTGGTCTTGGGATTCCTGTGGAGCGCCAAGTGCTTGAAGTTCTCGAAGCTCAACTACAAGTCTTCGAAGAGTTAGGGGCAGTTGTTGAAGAATCATCTATCGACTTCTCTGAAGCCGATTTGGTATTCCGCAATACACGGGCAATGAATTTTGCAGAGAATTTGGGGGACCTTGTTAGAGAATATTCTACAGAAATAAAACAAGACGTTATCTGGAACGTTGAGCGTGGCTGGGAGCTGACATCTGCCGATTGGATCGAAACTACTGCGGCATCTGCTCGGCTGCAGCAACATGTGCGATCTTTCTATGCGCGGTATGATCTGTTCCTTAGCCCCGGGGCACAGGTAGTTCCTTTTGATGCCGCATTCCGGTACCCGAGCACTGTTGCTGGTGAACCTATGGATGATTACTTGGATTGGATGCGTTCCGCATGTGTGTTGTCGGCTACATCACTGCCGGTATTGAGCATGCCGGCAGGGTTCACTCCGGACGGATTGCCTGTCGGTTTTCAAGTAGCAGCAGATCATTACAGAGATTTCGAATTGTTGGGGTGGGCTAAAGCATATGAAGCTCACACCGGTTTTGCTAGGGTAGCGCCGACCCTGTCTGCTATAGACGGTTGATCGGGTAAGTGGCATCCTTGATTCTGCCGCCTCGTTTGCGGGCTCCCACTGTCAAGGAGGTGTCGATTGATTCCGTCTGATGGCTCCAAGGGGCTTGTACAGTGAAAGTGTATAACTCGGCCAAGGTCTGGAAAACTACATCGGCAAGTAGCTGATACCTACCGCCAATCGCCGCAACGTAGCGTACGCATTGATGTTGTGCCAGCTGCGAACCAATATCGTCGACGTGAGAAGGTTTTGCTCGAATCCATAGAAAGGCTTGGACAGCGTAACCTAGCAGAACAGGTTCCACGACTGCACGTATTTGCAGCACATTATCTTGGATGAGTCTTTCGGTGCGACGCCGAGCCGTGCTTTCTGAGATGCCAGCTCTTCTGCTGATGGATTCATAACTGGCCCGTCCGTCTCTTGCAAGAACATCAAGGACGTGACTATCTCGTGTGGATAATTCGATATCTGCGGGAGGGTAACTCGTTACTTCATTAAAATCAGAACTCAGTTCTGCGACTTGTGCGTCTGATAATAGACCTGCACGCCATGATGCAGTTGTACGAAAGTAGTTCAGTACTGGATATGCCTCTATAGTCGTCACCCCACTGATTGCGGGCAACTCCAGAGCCAGTATATCGCCCAAACGTTCAGGTGACTGCAACAATTCAGCGACACAATCCGAACGACCGGTTACATTATAGGAAAAGCTTGTGTCCGTTCGGCGAGCTAAGGCCTCTACTGCAATGTTCGAAGCACCAGGAACTGTAGAAATCTCCACAATGGTATGCATCTGTTGTGCGTGCAACCCGACAACGCGAACAGTACCGTTATCCAATAGTTCAGTACCGTAGCGAGCAACGGTCCGCTCGGGTTGACCTAAGACGTCAGCGATGCTTCGCCATGAGGCCCTACCGTTTACCTGTAGCGCTTCAATGATATGTCTCCCTAGCTGGTCAAAGTGAAAACTGCTCATAGATATATCCTGAAAGCCCTGTTTGGCATCTGCTAACACCCCAGATTCTATTGCAAGTTGAGCTTGGACGTTAGGTGAATGCAATCAGGCAGACATCTTTGTGACTTGACTCACCTGAAATGAAGAATAGTATAGTGCTGGAGGCGTTTTAAGGAGACTGACGTGGTCTTGGCGCAATCTGAACCCACGCGTGTACTTGAGGTAGCAAATAATCCAGTCCTCTGGATTCTAGCCTTATCGGTGATGGGGATCGTTATTCTGCAGTCTCTTATCTATATGATTAGTGTTAAGAGAAATGCTGAATCTGCAGGCATGAGCCAGAAAGAGGTTAATCGTGCCTTCAGAGCTGGAGGTATTGCAGCGTTGGGTCCCTCTGTGGCAGTTGTGATCGTAGCCATTGCACTACTGCCGTTGTTTGCGACGCCGGCAGTACTGACGCGAGTCGGCCTAATTGGTTCTGCAGCTACAGAAGTGGCTTCAGCATCGCTTGCTTCCGAAACTATGGGAGCCCAATTGGGTAGCGAAAACTATACGGTTCCAGTGTTTGTTGTCGCCCTTACAGCGATGAGCATTTCAGGTGCAGGATGGATGATCGCAGCACTCATCCTCACACCAATTTTCAAGCGCAGCTCTGAGAAACTAGAGCAGATTAACCCGGCGCTAATGACGATCGTTCCAGTGGCGGCGTTACTCGCTGCGTTCGCAGCACTAACCTTCCGCGAAGTTCCAAAGTCTCTTACCCACGTCATCGCGATTCTCGCTTCTGCTTTGACGATGTTCATTTGTCTTTGGGTAGCTCGTAGATTTAATGCTGCTTGGTTACGAGAGTGGGGCTTGGGATTCTCAGTAATCATTGGGCTCGGCGCCGCGTATTACGCACATTATGCGGGTTTTGGTGCCGCGTCGTAGGTAAAGGAGTAGGCGATGCCTCGGAAGGGTACAACAGCGTCATTCGAAGCATTCGAACGTGCCACAGGCCGATGGGGTCCAATTACCTTAGCAGCAGGGCTTGTTTTGGCTACTTCCGTTCCGCTCTATCTTTTAGCGGTAACCGATGTTGATGTTTCTTTTTCTCAAATTCTGCATGGCTACCTTGCCGTTCTGGCCGTCTATGGTGCGTTTTACATTGTAGAACCATTGTCGTATTACCCAATCCTCGGGCCGGCCGGTATGTATCAAGCATTCCTGATTGGTAATTTGTCGAACAAACTTATTCCCGCAGTAGTTGTAGCCCAAGATGCTATAGGGGCAAAGCCTGGAACAAAAAGAGGATCATTCACGGCCACAGCTGCAATTTCGGGGGCGGCTTTCGTCCACGCTATCTCCATGATCGTATTCGTGGCCATATTCGGCACTTGGTTGCTTTCAGTTATTCCTGAGTCCATAACTGAAGTTACGCAGCTCTATGTTTTAGCAGCGATTATGGGCGGAGTTACGGTACAACTTGCAAGCTCACTCAAGAATCCAAGAGCTACGATTGCTGCGTTAGTCGTTGCGGCTATTGTTATCTTCGGGTTGACTCCACTGTTTCCTGTACTAGCTTCTTTCGACGTGGCAATTGCAGTCTTTGCCACAATTGCTGTTACCTGGTTTACGCGAAAAAAGACTGAGACCGGCGCGAATGACACGCCCACGAGAGGCCCGGACGAAAGAATCTAAGAGGAAAAATCTCGAAAGGAAAGTATGACTCTCAGTTCTGATATTCGCGATGCAATAAGAACAGACCTTGACCAAATGGTCGAACTTTATGAAGATTTTCATCGTAGTCCTGAGCTTTCAATGAAAGAGACAAATACCGCAAACGCCATTGCACAGTATCTGAGTGATCTTGGTATACACACTCAGCGTTTTGGAGGCACAGGGGTAGTAGCACAAATAGAAAATGGAGAAGGTCCTGTTGTAGCGTACAGGGCTGATATAGATGGGCTTCCGATTGAAGAAAAGACTGGCTTAGACTATGCCTCCGTGGCTACTGGGATTTTACCTGATGGTTCTGAAACTGCGGTGATGCACGGGTGTGGTCACGACACTCATATAACCGTAGGTCTAAACATTGCTAAGCAATTAGTTCAACACAGATCCCACTGGTCTGGGACCGTGGTTATGTTATTTCAGCCAGGTGAAGAAACTGCCCAAGGGGCCCGCGCAATGCTAGACGATGGGCTCTGGGACAAAGTGCCTAAGCCCGAAGCAGTTTATGGGCAGCATGTTTGGCCGGGTGTAGCAGGCAGTGTCGACGTATCGATTGGTACTGCCATGGCAATGGCTGACTCATTGGAAGTAATTGTGAAAGGTAAACAAGCTCATGGCTCTCAACCGGAAAACGCGATCGACCCCATTGTGCTGGGTGCCTTTATGATTACTCGGCTTCAAACAGTTGTCTCACGAGAAATATCTGGTCGAGACATGGCTGTGGTTAGTGTCGGTACTTTTTCTGGTGGACTAAAGGATAATATTATACCTGACTCTGCCAGCTTTCAGCTAAATATACGTACTTTTGATGAAGAGGTCCGGGCCAACGTTTTATCGGCTGTATACCGAATCATTTATGCAGAAGCCGAAGCTTCAGGCGCTCCTGAGCCACTAATTAAAGAGATGTACAGCTTTCCTCGTTGTTTTAACGACGAGGCCTTGGCAACTGGCCTAATCGATACTTTCCGAGATGAGCTCGGTGAATCAAACGTGAATGTCACGCCACCAGTTACTGGTAGCGAGGATTTTGGCTGGTTTGGTGACGACATCGGAGTACCGTATGTATATTGGTTTTTTGGAGGCTACTCCGAAGAAAGGTTCGCTGACGGAGCGACACCGCCTGGAAACCACTCACCTTACTTTGGTCCAGATGCTGTGCCAGAGCTCTTGACAACTGGCGTACATGCAGGACTGTCTGCTCTTATGCAGCATGTAGGTAGCTAAAAGGCGGAATCGGATACCGCAAACGCGATGTGACGAGAATTAAACTCCTACGATATAAAAGCATCAAGCTTATTCCGTGTCCAGATTGGCTTACGATAAACCTGGACACGGAATAAGCCATGAGAATTCTGTTAGTTCGTGTAAAACTATGACTATCCGAGGAATGCAACCGTCGCGAAATATAGAAGTGAAGGACCTAGGAGACATCCTAGCCCCGTGTAAAACGTTGCTGTCATAGCGCCATAGGGGACTAAGCGTTTATCTGTAGCGGCTAGTCCGCCTGCAACACCCGAGGTAGTTCCCATAAATCCGCCATAGACCATGGCGGATTTTGGATTGTTCAGCCCTATAATATTTGCAACAAATGGCGTGCCAATCATTACAACAACAGATTTAACCAGGCCAGCAGCAACGGACATGGCGATAACCTCTGACGTTGCGCCCACAGCCGTGCCAGTGACTGGGCCGACGATGTAGGTTACAGCTCCTGCACCTATGGTGGCTACCGACTCTGCGTCCCGATAACCGAACATTATTGCAATCAGTGCGCCGACTACGAAAGATAAGATAACCCCAAGAATCAATGCGAGCCCTCCGGGGAGACCTGACTTTTTGATTTCTCGTAAGTCAACGCCATATGCGGTAGCAATGATGGTGAAATCAAGCAGCATAGAGCCGCCCATTAAAGACATCCCGCTAAACATGGTGATATCCGCGATTCCTGAGTCGCCTCCCGTAACTGCTCCGCCAACATAGGCTAAAATGAGTCCGACAATAATAGCGATTGCAGAGCCCTGAAGCCTCCCACGGGTTAGAGCCTTTGATATGCCGCCTGCAATCAACATAAGGATCCCAACGATGGCGAAAGCTACGATGAGTCCGTTATTTTCTAAAAAGTCTGTTAGTAGTTCCATGTCAGACTTCCTGTTCTTCTAGCTCTTGTTCGGAAACTGGAGGCAAGGGCTCGGAATAGCCTCCAATGCGGCTGATTACTGGTACCATCAGCAATCCAAGCACTAGAGCTGCGAACCCTGCCAGAAAAGCCATAAGTCCGCCATCTAGCGCGCCGGCAACATTCTGAATGGAGGCCATCGCAACTACTACTGGGATATACATGCCGGACCAAAACAGGACGCCGTGTTCGGTTGGTTCTGGTAACAGATTTTTGTTCCGCATCCAGTTAACGATAAGGATCAGGAATAGCATTCCGAAGCCCACGCCGCCGACATTCGCATCTACACCCACGATGACTCCCAGTAGCTCTCCAACGAATTTCCCCAATAATGTGGACAGAGCCAGAGCTGCGGTTCCATATAAAATCATATCTACCTCCTCGAAGTTGAAGGAAAGTCAAAACCTAATGGTTGTCCGCGTTTTGATGACTATTCGCGGTTGCAGCTACAGTATTGTTACTCAGCAGCTGTTCTATTTCTGTCGTACTGAATCCAGCTTGCTCTAGAGCTGACAATGTATCGGAACCAAGCTTGGGAGGCGCTTTATAAATATCTGTTGGTGCGCCGTCGATGCTGAGCGGACCTCTTACCAGCGGTAGCCTCGAACCATCGTCCCGGGTAACTTCTTTGACGACTTGCAGGGCATCAACTTGTTCATCAGCAAATGTTTGGGCGTAATTGTAAATTGGTCCGCAAGGAATCCCGGCGTCACGAATACTTGCTAACCAGTGGGATGCGGGTCTTTGCTCAAGGTGTTTTTCGATAACTGGTTTGAGTTCGTCGCGGTTCTCGGTTCGAGATCGACCGGTGCTAAACCTTGGATCGTTGAGAAGCTCTGGTGCTTCAATTGTGTCGCAAAAATCGGCCCATTGTTTTTCGTTGCCGACAGCGATGATGAGTGGAGTGTCGGCCGTTTGGAAAACACCATAAGGGGTTATAGAAGCATGGTCATTTCCTTGGGCTTGGGGCAATTCTCCGGTCGAAAGATAGCGTTGGCCCTGGAAAGCCGCTAAGGCGAGCGCGGACTCGAGCAAAGAGGTGGAGATGTGGTGCCCATGCCCACTGGTTTGGCTGCTAAATAGAGCTGAGACAATCCCCAAGGCGGTGAAGATGCCGGAAGTCATGTCGATAATGGGGACGCCGAATCTATATGGTTGATTATCATCCGGGCCGGTAATGGACATTAATCCTGACATGCCTTGAGCTACTTGGTCGAGACCAGCAGCGTTTTTTAGTGGACCGGTAGTCCCGAAACCTGTGATTGAGGCTGTGACTAGTTGCGGAAAATCTTTCCGCAGCTTCTCATGATCTAGCCCCATTTTCTGCAGGACGCCTGGTCGGAAGTTTTCTAGAAGTACATCTGAATTCGCTACAAGCCGGCGTAGGACTTGTTGTCCTTCGGAAGAATAGAAATCCAAGGCAAGCGATGACTTGTTTCGATTTGTAGATTCGAAGTAAAGGCTGTGGTCATCTTCGAAGGGTGGCCACAGACGTGTTATATCACCATTTTTCGAACTTTCAACTTTGATGACATTGGCGCCAAGATCCGCAAGCAACGCACTGCAGTAGGGTCCTGCAAGGGCCCTACTCAAGTCGAGAACTGTAATGCCTTGTAATGGTAAGTGTGGGGTGGTCATGAATACCTTTCATCATGGTGGGCTGGTGTCTGATCGTCATTAAGGATCGAATCGATGTGGACACTGGTGGCCACACGACCGTGACGAACAAATAATTCGTGGTTTCTTTCAAGCTCATCGGGGTCGTACTGGTAGCTAACCATGGCCCCGTAGGATTGATCGATTGAATACGGTTTGGCCGAACCTGGCCAATGTATTTGGCAAACTGATGCCCCATTACCTAAATGAAATCGACCGACAGGATCAATCGGTTTGTCATCTTGTCGCTTTACTTTTACAAGATAATGGGCCACAGCCTGCTGTATTGCTCGCTCTGTTTCAGTATCAGAAAAAGAGATGTTGTCTTGTTCTGATGTCTTTGTTTGGTTTTGGTTCAAGGCCAGATCCTCTTTAAGATGTCGCCACGTTGCAACATCATTCTCGTTCTCTAGCCATTGTCGGAACCCAGGAATGGGAGAAAAGGTCACAAACGTTGATAACTGCGGTAATTTTTTTCTAACTGCCTCGATGACCTGTTTAATCAGAAAGCTTCCGAATGAAATACCCGCTAGACCATCGAAAGAATTATTGATGGAATAGAAAACTGCCGTATCGGCTACCCCTGGTTGCACTGCTTTTCGATTTTCTAGAATTGCTTCAATTGTGGCCGGGACACCTTGAGTCAGAGCTACTTCCACAAAAATTAGAGGCCACTGTCCAATTGCAGGATGAAAAAAACCGTATATATAACGGTCGCGCGGAGCCATTCTTCGGCGCAATTCAGCTCGATCAGCCATAGGGTGTACCCGTTCATGTTCCATTAAGAATTGCTCTAATTCCTTTGCTGAACCCCAAGGGATCTCGCGCATTGTTAAAAAACCGGGATTGAACCAGGACGACAAGAGGTGTTTAAAATCTAAGTCAAGCGGCTTCAAATCCAGCTCAGTCTTAGCGATACGCCGTAGATCTGCTCGCATCATGACAATTCGATACGTAGCACCCTGAGCGTGATTGAGCTTTCGCAATAACTGCTGGCGAGGGGGCTCCGCGGCCTGAAAGATTTTATGGAGTTGGCTATCCTGTTTTTCCTGTCGCCATGCTTGGAATGTATCTTCAAGAGCAGCTTCATTTACCGAGTACGATTCGCGTAGTTCGAAAAAGAATTTAGTTTTTTCATCGTCCTGCAACTGTTGGTAACACTGCATTGCCCAGTCAGCAATTTCTCGAGTCGATCCTTCACCTAAGGTGTCGCTCATCAACACGGAACAGGCCGTAACCAACTGTTCTAATGGCCGTGTACGGACATCCAACGCCGGATTGTCCTTTTTAGACCGTATGCCAAGCAAACGGGCAACCTCGTCTAGCAACCAGACATTTTTAGTCATAAGTCCTTATATCTTTCCTGCACCCTGTTATATACAACAGTGATTATGTTATATAAATGTGATGACTGACACAACCGCTGACTGCTATGCTGGCAATGATCGCCACACTGAGTTCAATCGATTACGAGGGCAATGCAGGCATTTATTGGTCTCCAGCGTCTGACAGAGACTTTGGAGGATGAAATTATAAATGGGGTTTTTCACCCAGGAGAAAAGCTTGATCTTACAGAACTCTCGGCGCGGTTCGGTTGCTCACGTACGCCGGTACGAGATGCTCTACAACGGTTGGAGCAATCAGGCTTAGTTGAGATCCGCCCCAAACGTGGAACATATGTAAGTACGCTGTCGATTACAGAACTCGTTCAACGCTTTGAAGTGATGGCTGAGCTGGAAGGGATGTCTGTCCGGCTCGCTACTAAATCTGTAACTGCAGAGGATCTCGATAGCCTTAGGGGTGCGTTGCGTGACTGTGAGCAGTATTCGGCAAATGATGACCCTGACGGTTATTATCAGGCGAACGCGACTTTTCATGGATTGTTTTATAACTATTCAGGTAATGCCTACCTACTGGATCAAGCCCAAAATTTACGACGTATCCTGAGACCCTATAGGCGGTTGCAATTGCGAGTGCCACACCGTATGCGTCAGTCACTAAGTGAGCATCGAAGCATTCTCGAAGCCGTATCGGAGGGAAATTCGCAGCAAGCAGCAGAGCTTGCGCGCGAGCATGTACTGACGCAAATTGCAGAATTTGGGCAATTAGTACGCACTTGGGGGGCGATTAATTCGAGAGTGGCCGATTGGTAAGGGAAAGGCCGCGGGCGAATAGAAGTGCTGAAGGTCAGGTTTGGTTAGGTGTCTACGTAACGGTGGATGTGAAGTGATGGTTTTCGTTGGCTAGATTTTTCTGCGCAAGTGCCTGACTGCGGCAACTGTTTTATGCTCCGCTCTGGAGTTAGCTTTTGGCTCTGGAGCGGAGCTTTTTTCGTTTAACGCACGGGTAAAACGAATCCTGTCAACTACTAGGCGGAGCAATGTGGAAAAGCTAGTAGAACAAACAGGTTATCCACAATATATGCGACACGTATTGTATATTAGATAAAAATATATTAAAACACATTATTTTAAACTAAAACTTAATAAAACGTATCAAATAGCTTGTTATTTTCCTGCGGTTAGCGTAGTATGTAGGCAAAAGCAAGTCGTACATTCTTCGTCTTTTTGCTCAGTTCCTATGCCTTTGGAGGCTGCTGTGGATCATCTTGGAATATTGCCTAATAAATATCGGTGATCCCGTTGATGTGGAAACATTGCATGCCGTTAAAGTGGAAGATCTTAGTCTGGGCCACTTAGCATACGGTGCAGCTTTTTTCGCCAGTGCTTTCGCCAAGCGGCTCGCTGACCCCGCAAGTCTTCAGGAGATTGCGACGTTTCGTAACGCTGAAGGAAGGGATTGGTCGGGTTATTCAGCAATAAAAACCGGAGATAAGCAAAATCAGGCCACTACCGAGGCATCGGAACCAACAGCACCAGACAATTATGTCGACACATTGCCGGCCATTTTTAAATCAGTGGCACGTGCTGAACGCACGATCGACGCGGCACTGACCCACCTTGTTCCCAAAGTCGACACAGCGATCGGTGACCAAATGTCGTATTTCGGAGCGCCGGAGGGCGTCCAGGCATTTCGTGGTACCAAAGCCTTCTTAAAGCGCAGTATGCAGCATTCCGGCTATAAAGTTGGCAAGCTCATACAGCGAGCTGCTCAAGTCGCTCACACCGTCGCTTCAGATCGCACATCTGAGGGAGCAGCGCCGAAGCTGCCGGATTTGGCCTCATCTTTTACCGCCGGCGAAGTCCCAGTCGAAAATTTGGAGCATCTTGCTCGACTAGACAATGATCTGACGAAATACTCTAGAAAAACGGGGCAAGGTACTGATTACAAAGATCGTGTCTTAGAGGTTTTTGAGCCGCAGTTAGTCCAGGTCGCAAGACAGGAAAATCCAGATACACTTCGTCAGGTCAAACAGAGCTGGTTGGAAACCATTGCTTACCATATTGACGAAGACGGCCCGCCACCATCAGAAGTGCTTGTCAAGCAACCCGATAATGCTCTGCATGTGCGAAAGCACGAAGACGGGTCAGCAACGGCATCGATGCACATGGACCCCGGATGGGCAGCGTATCTGGACAATTTTCTAACGCATAACCTCAACTTCAAAGGTGACGCCCCGCTCATACCTTAGCCTGTCGTCAAACTTTACGAAGACACCGCAGATAAGACCCAGCAAGATGGGCCGTCTGATAAAGATGACGACACAAACCACGGTGCTACACAAAATAGTCCTCAGGCCGAAAACGTCCCACCCGAACCCAACGCTGAAGATCCTCAGGGTGACCATTATATGGCCTATCAACTTGGAGTCATGGGAAGGCTTACAACACCCCAGCGCGCGGGGGCCATTGTCTTAGGATGTTTGCATACTGTGTTGAGCATGCCTGCCGGAGAAGCACTAGCCAAACGGTCCCACGGGACACCGACGCGACTAGTCATTGTGCAAGATATTCAGACTGCACATACAACGCTAGGATTTCCAGCGCTGCCAGAAGCCGTACGAAGACCCAATGGACCTGACGGAACTATGCCAAAGGCCGCAAAACCCGCGGATATGACACAGCAGTACAGTTTTACCGAACATACTGATACTGACGGAGACGGTTTTGGGTACCCCAACTATGTGAACCGGCAACCATGGACGCCCTACCAATCCGGGGTTATTAATGTGGGGCCGATTCACCCCAAGGTCACGGAGCCGTTTCTTTGCGATGCGGAGCTATCCGGACAGATCTGGAACGGGCCAGATATCGTGCTGAACGAATACCGTAGCAAACGCCTTTTCACTTCAGCACAACGTAAAGCCATTCTTGCTCGCGACAAAGGTTGTCAGGTTCCAGGTTGCACTATTGCCGCCACATATTGCCAATGTCACCACTGCAAAGAATGGTCTAAAACGGGCCACACCAACGTTGCTAACGCCACTACCTTATGCCCCCACCACCATCGCGACGTTCACGACGGTAACTGGACGATACGCAAAATCAATGGCATTACGTACTTTCAACCAGCTCCCTGGATCGACCCAGCCCGTCCACTACTACGCAACCTGTACTGGGATACATAATTCAGGACGTGATTAAACCGAAAACCGGCCGCCAAGATCTCGGCGGCCGGTTCATAGTCTGAAAGAACAGTGTGCAGAGAACTATGCGTCCAAGGTTTGCCGTTTGGATGAAATAACTCCGGTGTTGAAACCGGCCAGATTCAAGCCGCCATGGAAGCGGGCGTGCTCAATTTTTACACAACGATCCATCACGACCGTCATACCGAGCTCTTCAGCAACCGCAGCAGCCTCATCAGACCAAATGCCCAACTGCAACCAGAAGTATTTAGCACCAATAGCAGCTGCTTCCTTGGCGATATCCGGCGTATCGTCAGCACGACGGAACACATCCACCATGTCAACCTCAACCGGAATATCAGCCAAAGACGCATACACCGGGTGTCCTAAAATCTGGCCACCCTTCTGCGCCAAAATTGGATTCACAAAATACACCTCATACGTTGACGAGGCCAATAAATACGTCGAGACGAAATATGAAGCCCGTGCGAGCTTATCGGAGGCCCCAACAATGGCAATGGTCTTGACGTCTCGTAAAATATTCAGACGTCCTACAGCACCTGGACCAACCCATTTGCGTTCAGATACGGTCATCAGTTCTCCTTAAACCTCATTCATTGTGGCAGTCAACGCCTGGTCAAGGTCCCAAATAATATCTTCGACGTCCTCAATACCCACCGAGATACGTACCAGATCATCAGGAATACCGGCAGCAGCCAACTGCTCATCCGACAACTGTTGATGAGTAGTCGAACCAGGGTGCAGCATCAGTGTCTTAGCATCGCCGATATTGGCCAGATGCGATGCCAACTGCAAATTGGCCATAAATGTCGCAGACGCTTGTCGACCGCCCTTCACACCAAAACTAAATACCGAACCGACACCCAAGGGCAACAGTTGTTTACCACGTTCGTAGTACGGATGGTCTGCAAGACCAGCATAATTTACATAGGCAATGCGCTGATCAGCGGCTAACCATTCAGCTACTTGCTTGGCATTGGCCAAATGCTCATCCATACGTTGGGGAAGCGTTTCAACGCCCATCAATAACTGAAATGCTGCCTGAGCAGATAAAGAGGGACCAAAATCTCGGACCTGCTCATTGCGCAACTTCGTCAAAAAGCCGAACTCACCAAAGTTTCCATACCAGGACAGATTGTTATAGGACGGCACCGGCTCAGTCATAAGCGGGAAGTTGCCGTTATTCCACGGAAACTTGCCGGACTCGACCACTACACCGCCCATGGTGGTGCCATGCCCGCCCAAAAACTTTGTAGCCGAGTGAATGACAATGTCGGCCCCATGGTCCAACGGGCGAAGCAAATACGGTGGAGTCAATGTCGAATCAACAACCAACGGGATGCCATGTTCGGCGGCAAGCTTGCCAAGACCCTCCAAATCCACAATCACACCCGAAGGGTTAGCCACGACCTCGGTGTAGATAGCCTTGGTATTTGGTTGAATCGCGGCGGCAAAGTCTTCCACCTCGGTGGAATCCACAAATGTAGTATCCACACCAAACCGACGTAATGAGACATCAAGCTGGGTTACTGTACCGCCATAAAGCTTCGATGAAGCTACCAGATGGTCACCGGAGCCAGCCAGGGCTGCAATCGTCACAAACTCGGCTGCCTGACCAGATGCCGTGGCAACCGCACCAATACCGCCTTCTAATGAGGCAATGCGTTCCTCAAATGCAGCAACGGTAGGATTGGAAATGCGTGAATAAATGCTGCCGTATTTCTGCAGGGCAAATAGATCGGCTGCATCCTGCTGTGTTTCGAATACGAACGACGTCGTCTGATAAATCGGTACAGCGCGCGAACCGTGAACAGCGTCCGGCACCGCACCGGCGTGGAGGGCGCGCGTACGGAACCCAAATTTGTGATCTGCCATGACATCCTTTTCAATCAAGCCGAATTGGCATTGGTCCTAGCTCATTGTCCTAAACTTGCGGCACTGCCAAAACCGATGTTACTTCCGACTACGTTTTATCCTCTGTCAGCATATCTAGCAGCTGTCAGACGACGCGTAGGCGAGCCAATTAGACTGGCACCGATGAGCAAAACCCAGCGCCCCAATTTTTGGACCACCGGCAGAGGCATCCTAACGATCATTGCGATAGCTATAGCCGCCACCGCAGTGGTCATATTTTTTGTGCTTTCAACTCTGCAAAACGACGACGACTTTGGTCAACCTGCCGTCTACACAGATGAACCCACCGACTCGGTATGCGACCTTGGCGGGGTAGCGCTGCAGGGTTCAATCGCTGACACCCCCGAGGCCCAATGGGTTGACTATCACGGCGTGTGGTTACCGACGTCGTCAAAATATGGTCCCGGAAATTATGCCCAGAACGGCGAGTTCAGCTGCTTTGAACACTCACCGCGCGGGATGTTATTTGCCGCATCGGCCTATACCGGTCAGCTGACCAACCCCGCATACTGGCAAGGCCACCCGGCAGAATTTGCCGGCGATCATGCCAGCGCGCACCAGGATGAAGCCAAAGCACTCTTTGACGAAGTATTCAGCGACGCCGACAGCACCCTGGGTGGTTTCCGGTTGGTCCACTATGACGGCGATACCGCCCAAATCGACATGGCTGTCACGTCATTTGATGGTTCCGAGACGTCTCGCACCTCCGTGGTAATCGATATGGTGTGGGACGATGGCGACTGGTACATCGATGCATCCGGCGAAGATCTAGGCATCACCTTGGAACCCATACCCGATTTAATTGGCTATCAACAGTGGAACGCCTAGGGTGGGCGTTTGTGGCTACGATGCTCGCTGCGTTTGGCTTTGCGGGTGGGCGGTCGTACCATCTTTGACCCAGAATCTTTAGGATGGGTAGGTCAACTGCCGTAAACATGGAAAGGATGAGCGTGCCAGATAAGGATCACGTACCAGAAAATTCTGGAAATGGTAACGCTAAGCAACCTGATGCGACCGGCTCCGTGGTGTACACCGACCCGGAGGTTGATGAACAGGTTCACGCGTTACAGGCCCAAGATCGTTCCGATGTGTTGCCATACGAGCTACAGATTCGGAACTTGGATTCCGATGAACGCACCACCATGAAACTGCTGCGCCAAGGGGTGCGGCTGAAACGCGGGCTGGTTACGCCACGCGTGTTCTGGCCGGCGATCATTTTCTTAGCGTTAGCCGCCGGCATCTCGATCATTTTCCCGGATGCATCAGGCAAAGCACTGCTATCGGCCCAAAGCTGGATCGTCGACACCTTGGGCTGGTATTACATTCTGATCATGTTCGGGTTCATTATCTTTTGCCTATACGTTGCGCTATCCAAATACGGGCGCATCAAACTCGGGGACCCCGAAGACAAACCAGAATTCTCACGCGGGGCTTGGTTCTCTATGCTGTTTGCCACCGGGATGGGTATCGGTCTGATCTTCTACGGTGTCGGTGAGCCGCTAACCTATGCCACCGTGGATCCGAAACCCGGGGTGGACGGCGATCCAGAACAACTAGCCAAACTCGGTATGGCCCAAACCTTCCTGCACTGGGGACTACACCCCTGGGCGGTGTACGCCGTCATTGGTTTAGGCGTGGCCTACACCATTCACCGTCGCGGTCGGCCGGTTTCGATTCGCTGGGTATTTGAGCCACTGCTGGGCGCTAAACGTGTCAAAGGCTGGATGGGTGACACCATCGATGTGTTAGCCATTTTCGGTACGATGGCCGGGGTAGCCACATCCTTGGGCCTGGGTGTCCAACAGGTCGCTACCGGGTTAGAACATTTGGGCGTTGTCGACCAGGCTGACAATATTTTGCTGGTCGTATTGATTATTGCCATTACGTTTATTTCCACTGCATCGGTGGTCTCAGGTGTAGGTAAAGGGATGAAATGGATATCCTCCATTAACCTCTCACTGGCCGGGGTACTGACCGTCTCGGCGCTGCTACTAGGACCAACGTTATTTCTATTCGAAAACTTTGTGGAATCCTTCGGCGCTTGGCTCGCGAATTTCTTCGAGATGTCCTTCGACGTGGGAGCCTATAGCGGAGCCGATGGTAAAGAGTGGTACTCCAGCTGGACCCTGTTCTACTGGGGCTGGTGGATTGCCTGGGCACCATTCGTGGGTATTTTCATCGCACGTGTTTCACGCGGCCGGACCATTCGGGAATTCATTATTGGGGTCATGCTCGTGCCAACCTTGGTGGGCATGCTCTGGTTTGCTGTCATCGGTGGCCTAGGAATCTACCGTCAACAGTTTGGTGAGGCTGACCTGGTAACCGACGGCGAAGTCTCCCCGGAAGGCTCGCTATTTACGGTGCTTGATGGCTTACCACTAGGCGGTGTGTTCTCCGTTATCGCAATCGTTCTGGTGGTGTTGTTCTTCATCACCTCTTCGGACTCCGGCTCCCTGGTACAAAACATGTTGACTGCAGGTGGGCACCCCAACCCGCCAACCTGGTCTCGCGTCTTGTTTTCGGTACTGGAAGGTGCCATCGCCATCGGATTGCTGTTGGCCGGTGGGCTTGAAGGGTTGCAAGCTGCATCGCTTGCTACCGCGTTACCGTTTTCCGTCATCATGGTGCTTATGGCCGTGGCGGTCTACCGCGGTCTTCGCCTGGACAGTGCACTGTCGGCTCAGGCGCATCTGGGACGTCGCATGCGCATTTTCTCGGAACACGTTGGCGAAGTTTACGATCTGCAGGTACCTGGCTCCAGAGATTTGCTGGACCGTGAACCGATTGACTACCGCTTGTCACGAACCACCGGGCCACGCCTCGGTCACCGTCGTGGGCAACGGGTCGACGAAATCCGGAAAGTACAAGAATGGTATGACGACCGCAAAGACACATCTGATAGCGGTTCCGGTGACGATTCGGAGCCGAGCAGCTAAGTCTGGTCGGTATGCTGCTTTAACCTAAAGAAAGCGGCTTGGATGGCCGGGATGTACCACATCGTTCAGGGTGGGGCATCCCGGCCATTTGTGTCTAAGTAGCCTGCTTGTGTCTAAGCATCCTGTAGATCGCGACCGGTGGTCTCGGGGGCCAAGAAAAACATGGCGATCACCGCGACGACGACCAAGCCTGCGGCCAAAGCAAACGCCCCGGCCAGACCGAGTGCCGGGACCAGATGGGTGACAAATAATAATGGGCCGATACCCGCTGAGATACGCGAGACAGCTGAGGCCCAGCCAAACCCTGAGGAGCGCAACTGGGTGGGATACAGCTCAGAAGCGTAGGCGTACATAACCGGAATGGCCACTTGAATGATCAGTCCGTAGACCAGCACCAGGGGTAATACGGCAGCCGGAACGTGCAGCACCATGGCCAAAATAACCAATAAGATAGACCCCAGTACCGCGGCTACCGCCAATAATGGACGACGGCCAGTGGTTTCGACCAAAAACGTGGCCAATAGGGCCCCGAGTAGCCCCACGGCCGACATACCTCCGGTGGTCAGAAACGCCCGGGTTTGTTCGAAACCGGCTTCCATCAAAAACGTGGGCAACCATTGGAGTGACACGTAGTAGACGAACATCACCGTCAAAAATAACAACCACACCGCCAATGTGGTGCGCCAAGAAAACGCCCAAACACGTCGTAACTGATCAAAAACCGCACCGGCCGACATTTTGGGTACATCTGTCATCGTTTCCAGCCGGTATTTTACCGGTTTGGCGTCGGTGGCTTCGACCAGCCCGTCGATGACCGCACGAGCCTCACGGTGGCGGTTATTGCGAATCAGAAACATCGGGGACTCAGGAATCCACAGCCGCACAAAAATCAGCAAAATTGCCGGTAACACCATGGCCAGCAGTGGCGGACGCCAATCCGCCCACATACTGACAAACCAGGCGGAAATGAAGCCGGCTAGCGCCGAGCCTATCGGCCACCAAGCGTCCATGGCGGTTAGCACCCGGCCACGATAATTGCGCGGAGTGAATTCTCCCACCAGGGCATAATCCACCGGGATGGCACCGCCAAGCCCAAAGCCGGCCATAAACCGCAGCAGTGCAAAGGTGACAATATCTGTGGTGACCGCCCCGCCAACAGTGAAGACCACAAAGACGGCGATGGTTGCGGTGAAAGCCGCTTTACGCCCGATTCGATCGGCAATTGTGGCCCAAATAAACGCGCCGATGGCCATCCCCAGCAGGTTGGCGGTGCCAATCCAAGCCGCCTGCCCGGACGTCAAATCCCATTGCTCCGACAGTAAGGGAATAAGCACACCGTTGAGTGAAACATCCCAGGCATCGAACATGAACCCGAGCCCGCCGATCAGAAAAATGCGGCCCTGAACATTCCACTTCCACGGCAGCGTTTGCACGACCTCACTACCGGTTGGCACATAGGCGTGCTGGGTCATTGTGCTGCCGCCGCTTCCTCAAAGGCTGTAACAGCACGAGCGGTGGCTTCTTCGTTAAAGTCAGCCACGTCGTCGTCTACCTCATCGATCATCACCTGGGGTGGATAAGATGAGGCATAGCGCACATAAATATCTTCGCCGACGACGTCGACCACCCGACCGGTCAGCTGACCGGAGACCACAATCTGCCAGGTGTGGATCTCAACGGATTGGTTATCAATCTCATCTGAACTTTCCTCGTGATCGACCTCGGAATCATCCTCGGTAATACAGGCGGTATCGGTGTCTTCGTGCACCTGTTGCAGCTGGTCAGCGCTGGCCTGGTCGTTGGCGTAAAACACGGTGAGGGTTTCGCCGGTGGCCTGTTGATCAACAAGGGCGTCGTCGGTAAAACTCGCCTGTACATTGGCTGGCTCAGCGTCAAGTATCAGATTGTACTGGGATGCCCCGGCCTCTTGGCACTGATCGGGTTCATCGGTATTGGATAATGCCGATGACATGGCAACAATATCCGGCCATTGATCGTGCAGGGTTTCCACGGCCTTAACTTCGAAGTCGGACTCCAGTGTTTCAGCCAGTGCGGTTTCTTCCGGGGTGGTTTCTGGTGCCGGTGGCCCGGAAAGTTCGGTGTCTGTGGTCTCGGGTTGGCTCGGTTCATCCGAAGAGCACGCCGTGAGACCGAGTCCGGCGGCGATGATGAGCGCCGAGGTGCGAAGCAATACAGCAGAGGTGGTCATGAACTCCAGTCTAAACTGTGCCGGTCAGTATGCGCTGCTGTGCGGACCTTGATTCGGTGGGCTCTTTCCAAGTTCTAGTTCTTAGGATAACCTTAGTGAATAGCTAAGTATATTGTGTTGTATTTTACGTTATTTGAGATCGTGAGGAATCTTTGACTCAGCAAGCCGCTCGACCTGCCAGCCGTCGCCCACGCCGTCCCCAAATGGTCATGGAAGTTATGGCAGTCGAAGACCTTTCGCCCACCTTCAAGCGCATTACCTTCGGCGGCGAAGACTTTGATTTATTCCAAGACTCCGAGGCCGTAGATAAATACGTCAAACTGTTGTTGCCGCGTGATCCGGCATTAGAACCGCCGTTTGACTTGGAAGAATTGCGCAAGACCATGCCCAAAGATGAGCTGCCGGTGCGGCGCACCTACACGGTGCATTCCGTTGACCACGAAGCCAAAACTTTAAAAATGGACTTCGTTATCCACGGCGCTGATGGTTTAGCCGGTCCGTGGGCAGAGAATGCCCAGATTGGCGATCTGCTGCAATTTTCCGGGCCCGGCGGCAAATACCAGCCTGATCCGGAAGCTGATTGGCACCTGCTCGCCGGAGATGAAGCCGCCATCCCCGCCATTGCTGCGGCACTAGAAGCAATGCCCGACGACGCCGTCGGCCATGCGCTTATTGAGGTCGCTGATGCAGCCGATGAATGGCAATTACGTGCACCCGAGGGCATAGAAATTACTTGGTTGCACCGGGGTGGAGCATTCAGCCCGGAGACGACCATCATCGAACAAGCCGTCAAAGATCTTGTGTGGCGCCAAGGCCGGGTGCAAGCATTTGTGCACGGCGAGCGCGAAACCATGAAAGCCTTGCGCGCCTACCTGCACGATGAACGCGGTATTGACCGCGCCGACTTGTCCTTATCGGCATATTGGGCCTACGGACGTGAAGAGGACACGTTCCAAGCGGAGAAGCAGTTGCCAATTGGCCAAATTTATCCTGAGGCGCAATAACAGTATCAAAGTCTCAGCAGCACATCTAACTGTCTCAGACAAACCTGAGGCCACCGTCGCAGCACGGTGGCCTCAGCTATTGGTCGTGGGCGTGGTTACTGACCAGTGACTGAGCTGGTTGTTGTGTGGCCGCGGTTGACTGGGCTGGGTCTGCATCGGTAGCCAAGGATTCAGCTAGGGTGTGTTCACCATGTCAAGCCTTGTCAAAATGGGATCCCATTGGGCTCTGGTTGCTTATAGTAAAAGTGTGATTATTCTAAACTGACTCAGTGACCGCGGCCTCAGGTGCAAGATAGTGTCCGGTAATCGAGTCGGGTGTCTGGGCAAGTTGGGCCGGAGTGGTGGCAGCGATAATTTTGCCTCCGGCACGGCCGGCACCAGGGCCCATGTCGATGACATGATCGGCGCTTGCGATGATGGACTGGTCATGTTCGACGACGATAACGGTGTGGCCGTGATCAACTAGGCGATGCAGCTGGGCCTTGAGCCGGGCAACATCTGCCGGGTGCAGTCCCGCTGAGGGCTCATCGAGAATATACAGGGTGTGGTTGTTGGTGATGCGCTGCAACTCGGTGGCCAATTTAACCCGCTGTGCCTCGCCGCCGGAGAGTTCTGTGGCGCGTTGGCCCAGTGTGATGTAGCCCAGGCCGATGGCGGTAAGTGCCTCAAGAGTGCGCAGCACGGCGTCGTCGTCGGCAAAAACCTGCTGGGCTTCAGTGACCGACAGCGCCAAAATATCGGCGACGGTATAGCCCTTCCACGTGACCTCGAGTGTTTCGTCATTGAACCGTTGGCCGTGACAACGCGGGCAGGTGGCATACGAGCCGGGTAAAAAGATCAGCTCGACTTCAATCTGGCCCAGTCCGGCACACTCGGGACAGCGCCCTTCGGTAACATTAAAAGAGAATCTGCCGATACCCCAGCCCCGGGCCTTCGCTGTGGCGGTTTCGGCGAACAGTTTGCGTACCCGATCGAAGAGCCCCGTATAGGTGGCAACCACTGATCGGGGAGTGCGACCAATGGGTCGCTGGGTAATATGTACCAGCCGTTCGATCTGCTCAAGCCCGCTAACGGAATCCACCTGGACGCGGTCAGCATCAGCTGCGCCGTTAGCATCGGCGATGGTCGTGGCGACATTATCTTGGACGGTGCTGGCCAACACGTGGGTGATAAGCGTGGATTTGCCGGAACCAGAAACACCCGTGACGGCGGTGAACTGGCCAAGTGGAATTTCAAGGTTCTGGTCAATAATGGTGCGCGATGTGATTCCGGTCAGTTGGAGCATGCCTGTTGCAGACCTAGCCGGTACTTGGTTGAGCACCAACGGGGCCGGATTGAGATAGTGTGCCGTAACGGACTCTGCGATATCAGCCAGCCCGGATGTTGGACCCGAATAGATAATATGCCCACCGTTGACACCGGCTTGGGGGCCAACGTCAACCACCCAGTCGGCCTCGGCAACCAGCGACATATCGTGTTCAACTAACAGTACCGAATTACCTTCGGCAATAAATCGTTCAAACAGCCGGGAGAGCATGTGTTTTTCTGCCGGATGTAAGCCCGCCGATGGTTCATCCAATACATAGGCCACCCCGAATAGGCCCTCGCGGACCTGTGAAGCCAGCCGCAAGCGCTGCAACTCACCGGTAGATAGCGTATTGGCGGAACGATCCATGGATAAATGTCCCAGGCCCAAGCCGGTCACCGCTTCCAGCAGGGTGATGGCAGTGGGCAGCAGAATACGTTCGGCACCAGTTTCTGGGTCGTCAGCTGCCGGATCTGCCGCCGCAATGGTGTCGTGGCGGTCCTGCACTAGCTGTAGTAACTCATCCAAACTCAGCTGGGTTAGTTCCCAGATAGCCGACCCCAGATAACGCACTTGTAATGCTGCGGTATTGAGCCGGTGACCCGCACAGGTTGGACACGTCCGGGAGGTAAAGAAGCTCAATGCCCTGGCACGGTTGGTATCCGATTTGGTGGTCGCAACGGTGCGCCGCAAATACCGGGAAACCGATTCCCAACGCCCCTCATAGGGCCCCTGGGTGCGCCATGCCTCACGAACCGGGACAACGGTAATCACCGGGGTCTGGTCGGTGAATAAAATCCAATCGCGGGTTGACTTATCTAAGTTGCGCCACGGAATCGCGGTATCGACGCCAATGGTCTCTAAAATTTCACGAAAATTCTTGCCCAACCAGGCACCCGGCCAAGCGGCAATCGCACCGTCAATAATACTCAGGTTCGGGTCTGGCACCATGAGCTCTTCGGCCGGATCAAACTGCTTGCCTACGCCCTGACAATCTGGGCACATACCTTCTGAGGTATACGGTGAAAAGTGCCCCGCCGTCAGCCGCCCACCGGCAATCCCGTAGTCATGATTTAAAATTTCTTCGGGGTGGTACCCGGCGCGAGAAAATAATAGCCGCAACGAATTCGACAGGGCGGTAATAGTACCAACATCGGAACGGGACCCACCGGCAGAGGTCCGCTGTTCAAGGGCAACCGTGGGTGGCATCCCATCGACAATCTCCACCTGGGGATCAACCGCTGAACCAATGAGTCGTCGAGCAAACGGTGCTACTGACTCCAAATATTTGCGTTGTGCTTCGCCATGAATAGTTCCGAAGGCCAAAGACGACTTCCCGGAACCTGAAACACCAGTAAAAGCGACAACTGCGCCGCGGGGAAACGCCACCGATACATTATTCAAATTATGCAGTTTCGCATCCACGACATGTACCAAATGTTCGTCACTGAATTCTGCCATGTGCGCCTTTCGCAGTACGAGTCGTCCAAACGGTGCAGCTACCGTTGCCGACCTTACTATGAATACCGCGCTATTAGCCGTCATCCGGTGGGTAAAGCACCGTCCCATCCGGCTGCGGTACCGCCCCGGCGCTCAGCGTTGCTGACATTGACTGGCCCGGGCCCATAATGTGAGTAACGGATTGTTCATGAGCCAGCAGGTAGTCGGTAATGATGCGGCGATGACAACGCCACCAGACTGCCTCCGAACACATCACAGCGGTAATCCGGTCGGTTCCGGTTTGCAACAGCGCCTGCAACGCTTGACGAAATTCATTAGACAGCGCGTGATCGGCATAGTTATGAAAACTACGATTCTGCCACCACGCATTCGTGTCAAACGCAATGTTATGATCCACCGGACGACGACCAGTCAGGCCGGGGTAGCGGTTAAAACCGATATGATTCTGGGATAGTCGATCCGCCAGTTGATCCGCATTAAACTGTGGGTATCGGTTTGATCCGGGAAGCTTTCTGACATCCACGAGCTCTTGGATCTCGTTGTCATTTAACAGTGCGAGAAACTCATCTGCTTCACGGTTTGAATGGCCAACCGTAAAAAACTTTGCAGCGGGCATATCAGTTAGTCGACGCGGCGAAGCGCACTACCCTTATGCGCGGCGATATGATCGGTTTTATCACTGCGGATTTCGTATTGTGGCTCATCTTTTGATGCTCGGTGTGTGTAACCTTTGTAATCAAAATCTGCGGTATGCACCTTGATGATGTGCCCGGAGACTTGGCCTGCTTCAGAATTCCAGGCGACATGGTCGCCTACAGAGAATTTTTCAGCCATCTCAAACACTCCTTGCCCTCGAGTCGGATGACTTAAACTCTAACTGTACGACGAGGCAGTGAGGCTGAGCAATGGACGAATCCATGCACGAACGAATCCGCGAAGCAGTTGCTAGTGTTCCCCAAGGCTATGTCGCAAGCTATGGCGACATAGCCGAACTTGCGGGTGCTTCCACACCACGCATTGTGGGATGGGTGCTAAAAGAAGACGGTTTCGACTTGCCCTGGCACCGCATTGTGCGTGTTGATGGGACACCGCCACCGCATAAACGTCAGGAGCAACTCGGGCTGTTAGCAGCCGAAGGTGTTCAGTCTGACGGCCTAAAAGTCGATATGCGCCGTTATCGCTGGGAACCCGCTGGCGGGCAAGAAGTTTACCGCAACTAAGCAGTGGCCCGCCCAGATCAGGGTGCAGGCCCTGCTTAGTTAGGTTGGTTAGGCGTCGTCTTCGGGGAAGACTGACAGTTTGGTGAAGGGGAAATTAAAGGTCCACGTGGTATCGATGTTCTGATCGAATGCGCCAACATCACCTTCGCCCAAATGGATCGTTTCGCCGTCTGGCATCTCAATGTCCACTGAGCCTTCAATTACGTAAATGATTTCTGCTCGGGCAAACGGGTAAGGGGCCACCTTGGGCATCGTGTCCGCTGTGCCCCGCCAGAATTGTGCTTTACCATCACGAATCCACGATAATTCCCCAGCAGTTTTTGCAGGGTCAGCCGGATGTGGAAATGGTTCGAATTTGGCCTCAGCTAGTCGGCCAATATCGTAGTTCATCTATTCTCCTAACTCGGAAAGACGGCGTTGGTACAGTTTGATCTTTGTCTAATTACAGTTGCCTATACTTTGACGCCAGCGCATGGCTGTTGCGATTCGGTGCAGCTTTACTGATCCGATACTTAGGTTTTTGTGGGGGACCGTAGTACCCGGCACGCTGTGCCAATGACTGTGCACTAGGAACCAATGCAACACCTTGTGTAGCGAGCCACACTGGAGATATTCGCCACACTTTGAGGAGGCTCCAGTGGAAAGTACACGTTTAGATCGGCGGCGTATTTCAACTGCATCGTTAGTATTTATTATTATTGCCGCGTCTGCCCCATTGACGGTGTTGGCTGGAGGGATCCCTACAAACTATGCGGTTGCAGGGTTATTGGGTGTCCCGCAAACCTACATCGTGCTCGGCTTGCTGTTGGTGTTATTCGCCGTCGGGTACACCGCGATGAGTCGGCAGATCCAAAACGCCGGGGCGTTTTATGCTTATGTCACCGAAGGGCTCGGTAACCGCCAAGGCATTGCTGCAGCGATCCTAGCCCTGGTCTCTTACAACATGATGCAAATTGGCCTATACGGTCTCTTTGGGTTCGCTGCTTCCAACCTCATTATGGATTTCACCGGCATCGATCTACCCTGGTGGCTCACGGCACTTGCAGGATGGTTAATCGTAGCGCTGTTAGGAGTGCGCTCCATTGACGTATCTGCCAAAGCCCTCGGTGTTGTTGTGGCATTGGAATTTCTTGTGGTCATCGTCGTTGATGTGATGGCGTTAGGGATTGCCCCGGAGGGTGTTTCAGCTGCAGCACTGCAGCCCGATGAATTCTTTGTTCCCGGTATCGGCGTCCTGTTTGCTTTCGGAATCGCCGCGTTTATGGGATTTGAGTCCGGAGCTATTTATTCAGAAGAGGTAGTCGATCCTCGTCGCACCGTATCTCGGGCAACCTATATTGCGTTGATTCTGATTGCCTTGTTTTATGCGTTTTCGGCTTGGGCAATGACCGTTGGTGTTGGGCCCAGCAGTATCATCGAGGAATCCCAAGTATATGGTCCGGATCTGGTCTTTAATTGGTTGGCACAGCACTCACCAGTCCTGGGGCATTTTGCTAACCTGCTGTTTGTGACTAGCTTGCTAGCAGTCCTTTTGGCCTTCCATAACGCCACCGCTCGGTATTTCTTCGCTCTTGGTCGTTCCACGGTTCTACCGGCAGCACTGGGTAAAACCTCAAATAACGGTGCGCCCAAAAATGGGTCGATGCTGCAATCGGCATTGGCTCTGGTTGTGGTGATTGGTTTCGCCATTGCCGGTTTCAACCACGAACTTGGCGATCTGTTCCCAGTTATCACCTTATTCACCTGGCTGACCAACGCGGCGGCATTCGGATTGGTCTTCTTATTTGCGGTAACCTCCGTGGCGATCATTGCCTGGTTTATCCGAAACCCACAAGGCCGTAACGTTTGGGTACGCATCATTGCCCCGGGGATTGCCGCCGTTGGCCTGACCGCAGTCTTCCTGATGATTTTGGTCAACTTCGATTTGATGATTGAAGCGGAGAAAAATTCGGCACTGATTTATATCATGCCCGGCATAATTATCGGTGCCGGCATCGTGGGGCTCATCTGGGGACAAATCATCCAAACCCGCCGTCCATCCAGCTTTGCGCAAATGCGGGAACAGGATCAATTTACTGAAACTCAGGAAATTGCCATCGCACAGGGCAATCTTGATGAGCACGGCAATGTGCTTACCGAAGATACCGAATCATAAGTTTTGCCAATAGTAAGGAAAAGGAACGCATAGTGAATACGAAACACGTTGTAGTTGTTGGCGCAGGATTCGCCGGACTCATGGCGGCCCGTGAACTACAATCTGCTGGGATCAGCGTTGAAATTATTGAAGCGCGCGATCGAATCGGTGGTAGAGCTTGGACTGATGAGCGCATGGGCAGACCCCTAGAAATGGGGGCCACCTGGGTGCACTGGTACCAAGCCAATGTTTGGAATGAAATCATGCGGTATAACCAGCCGATCGTAGCCTCACCGGATCCCGAAAAAGTGTGTTGGAACAGTGCAAACGGTGAAACCACCACCGGTGATCTGCAATCCTACGATGACGTGATCCGCCCGGCTATGGATGAAGTGTTTGCCCGTGGTGCTGAATACTTCCCCGAGCCGTTGGACCCACTGTGGATCTTGTCAGACGATTTTGATGGTCCAGAAGCGTTACGCCAACAATTCCTTGCCGACGACCAGAAATCCGTGGTTGATGTTGTCCAAGAAAGCGGTAAGTTCAGTGACGAACAGATCGATTTGATCCGTTCCTACTGGGCTGCAGGCTACATTGGTAATCCCGATACTGGCTCGTCATTGATGGCAAAACACTGGGCCGCATTGAGCAATATGGAACTGGACTTGCTTGATGACATCACACTGAAATACAAGCTGGCCAACGGCATGCAGGGCATTTACGAAGCCATGGCTGAAGACCTCAACTGCAATATCCGACTCAATACCGCCGTGACTGCTATTGCGCACGATACTGCCGGAGCAACCTTGACCCTAGACTCCGGTGAGGTGGTAAAAGCCGATGCCACTATCGTCACGGTGCCCGTTGGTGCCATGGGTAACGTTGAATTTAGTCCTGCCCTGCCGGACAGCATGCAAAACGTCATCGACGAGGGCTGGAACGCCACCGGAGCCAAAATCTGGATCAAGATTAAAGGTCACCATAAATTCCTTGGGTATGCACCGTATCCGGCAAAAATGTCGGTGGTACGTTCCGAGTACTTCATGGACGACGACACCACAATTTTGGTCGGCTTTGGTGGCGATCACTCCAACGTAGACCTAAACGATACCGCCGATGCCCATGCAATCATGAATCAGTGGGAGCCAGCATTTGAAGTCGTAGACGCGACCGGTCACGACTGGGTCGCCGATAAATGGTCCGGTCAAGCTTGGGGCACATTACGGGCCGGCCAGTTCTGTGATGGCTGGGATAACTTTAAAGACACCGGAACCCGAATGTTTTTTGCCGGAACAGAATGGGCTCGCGGCTGGCGCGGTGTCTGTGTCGACGGCGCCTTGGAATCCGGTATGACAACGGCTCGGAAACTTATTAAAGAATTCCGAAACCAGTAGCGCCACAGGTTATTGCCCGAAAATGGTGTGCCGATAACCAGAAGGGGTCTGGCCGTATGTTTGTTTGAATAGTTTTGAAACATGCGAAGCGTCAGTGAGCCCGAAACGTGAGCTGATGCTTTGCACTGTTTCATCCTGATACGTCGGATCCGCGAGTGCTTGACGGATCCGACGAATTCGTTCATTACGAATATAGGAACTAATGGTTTGGTCTTCTTCGGAAAATTTACTGTGTAACTGCCGAAGAGAGACATAAAAATAATCGGCAATCATCTGCGGGCTCAGCTCTGGATCGCTGAGGTGATCGTTTATGAATGCCACAGCTTGTTGGAATAACGGGTTGTCATCGTGAAGTTCGTTTTGTTTTTTCGCTGCCTCAAGCAGTACGGTAACCAACATTTCTAAGGCAGAGCGCACCAGGCGCAATGCGTGTGGGCCTTGTAAAATATGCAGATTCAACGCCAGCTGCTCAAATAATGGCACAGCCACTTTTCCCAGCCCCGTATCCGCGCTGATGGGGACCGCTGTTACCTGCGAAACCTGGTTTTGGACCAAATGCAGTAACTCTTGCGGAAACTGGATAATAAGACTGCGCTGTTCAGCGGTGTAGTGCAAAGTATAGGGCCGGTGGGCGACATACAATGCCAAGTCGCCAGGAGACAGCGCACAGGTGCGGCCGTCTTGGGTCAGATGTGTCGTCCCAGAAAATTGTAGCGACAATTTGCACAGGTTTTGTTGCACCGACGACGTGAGCACTTTACCCTGGGTCACCGTATGCGGGCCGGTGTACATGTCAAAAAGTTGTACTTCCCCTAACGACACATGGTGTTGACCAGCACGGAAGGCTTCGCGGTCCGGTGTGGTGAGTTCAAGGTTGGGAAAGTTTTCTTTGACGAGCTGGGACCACGACCAAAAGTCTTGGTCGCGTATCGGAGTGGTGCCCGTACCCGCCAGCGCTCCGTGGTGTTCTTGCATACTTCTCGCCTTGACTTTCTCCAGAACGGGAAAACGTTGTAATTCCCATGTTAATCGGCGAAGACCACGAGTCTTGAACATGCCTTTGCCCCAGCCATTGCTAGCATGACCGGGGCAAAGTGATGAATAAGCGAGGGGTTAGAGTGCGGTGACTTTGGGTAGGGCGACTTGTTTGAGCCCTTCGACACCGAATTCCAGACCCATACCGGATTTCTTGACCCCACCAAACGGGATCCGCGGATCAACGGCACCGTGTTTGTTGATCCAGGTGGTCCCGGCAATCAGACGATCGGCGACTTCGCGAGCCCGCTGCTCATCAGCCGACCATACTGAAGATCCCAGACCGACATCCAGAGCGTTGGCCCATTCAATGGCTTGATCGATGGTGTCGTATTTGACGATGGGCAGGGCTGGGCCGAATTGTTCAACCTGTACCAGCGGGTTGTCCTGGTCGATGTCTGAGACGATGGTTGCCGGGTAGAAGTAACCTGGCTGTTGATCGTCTGGGTTGCCACCGGTAACGATGTTGGCACCGGATTTGCGGGCTTGTTCAACCAGGTCTGCCACGATGGTTTGCTGTGCTTGGTTTTGTAACGGGCCAAGGACGTTTTCTTCAGACATGCCCTGGCCCATGGGGGTTTCTGCAGCAATCTTTGCCAGCGCATCAACCAGCTGGTCATAAATCGAGGCTGGCACGTATAACCGTTTCAGCGCAGCACAGGTTTGACCGGTGTTGATAAAGGCACCCCAGAAAATATCGTCGGCCATTTCCTCAACGTTGATATCGTCCAGGACAATACCGGCGTCATTGCCACCCAGTTCCAGGGTTACACGTTTCATATCGCCTGCGGCACTGCGCATAATAGCTTGACCAGTCTTGGTGGAACCGGTGAACATGATCTTGCCGATATCCTCGTGGCCGGTAATGGCTTCACCGATTTCGCCGTCGCCGGGCACAACCTGCAACACACTATCCGGTAGTACTTGGTTGAGCACGGCCACCAGGGCTTGGACCGATAATGGCGTGTGTTCCGATGGTTTCATCACCACGGTATTGCCCATCCGCAATGACGGAGCCAATTGCCACACCGAGATCATCATCGGCCAGTTCCATGGGCCAATGGCACCCACCACACCGATGGGTACATACGATAGGACGGCTTTACCGGAGTCGTCGTCGACGAGCACTTCGTCTTCGACGGCAAAATCTGCGTTAGCACGCAGCCAAGCCTCACAGGCGCCAGCCTCGAAACGGGCATTGGGGCCGTTGAGTGGTTTGCCGACCTCACGGGCCAGCACCTGGGCGAGCGCCTCGATGGAAGCATTGACCGCATCGGCGGCTTTGTGCAGATAAGCGGACCGCTCTGCATGGGTGAGTGCACCCCAGGAGACTTGGGCTTGGCTGGCCCGGGCGACTGCGGCATCAACATCAGCCGGAGTTGAAACCCTAGTGTTGCCGATAAACTCGCCGGTGGCTGGGTCATGGACTGCGGTACCATCGTCAACGGTGATGGCGGCCAGCAGGTTTTCGTAGGTCGTGAGATCTGTGGACATGAATCCCTCCGTGTTGTGTTCAAACCTAGTGAGCGTAAAGCATGGTTAAGACCAGGCTGCCAAACATGAGCTGTGCCTACTAGGGTTTTGGCGCAGAGCTCTTGGACTGTTGCGCATAACTCCGCGTCATCTGCAGTATATCGGGCTCACCAATGCACGGGCGGTTCGTAAGTTCGCATCAGCTACAGTTATTTTTGTGGACACTACGAAATGTCCACCACAGATATGGAGGTACCCATCATGAAAGCCATGGTCGTTCGTGAACTCGGCGGGGGCTGGGTTGAAGAAGATATTCACATTGCAGATCCCATCGGCCAAGAAGTTCTGGTTGAGCTGAAAGCCTCGGGACTATGCGGTTCAGATCAGATGGAGATGAGCCAAGAAGTACAGTATCCGCCTCCAGCAGTGTTGGGCCACGAAATTGCCGGGGTAGTGACTGCCGTTGGCCCAAACGTGACCGAATTTGCGGTGGGCGACCACGTAGCGGCCTGCTTGGTGCAGTTCTGTGGCAAATGTGAACGCTGTTTGGACGGCGAACCAGGGCTGTGTCGTTCACCAGAGCCGACCGTTCGTGGCGAAGACGAAGAACCTCGCCTCAAAGACGCCGATGGCAAACCCCTCACCCAGGGGATGGCGCTGGGCGGTTTCGCACAGCAATCACTAGTGCATGAAAATATGCTGGTCAAATTACCAAAAGATATGCCATTCGCCCAGGCTGCAGTCATTGGTTGCGGTGTGATTACCGGGACCGGGGCGGTACTAAATGCCGCTAAGGTTCGTGCCGGTGAAGACGTCGTTATTATTGGTGCCGGTGGTGTTGGGCTCAACGCAGTATCCGGTGCAGTATTGGCCAGTGCCGGCAAAATCATTTCCGTGGACGTCAACGCAGCATCACTGGAAGCCGCCAAGAAATTTGGTGCTACCCACACCATTAATTCTGCTGAAGTTGACCCGGTGGCCGCGGTTAAAGAACTTACCGGCGGTTTCGGGGTGAAATATGTCTTCGACGTCGTTGGTATCGGTGCCACCGCGCGCCAAGGATATGACATGTTGGATAATGGCGGCACACTGTACCAGATCGGTATGGGCTCGCCCACGGATACCTTGAATACCGTTCCGTTGGAAAACGCGTTCGCACGCAAGGGCATCCAGGGTGTATTTCTGGGTTCAGGTGTGCCGAAACGTGACATGGCGATGCTGGTCGAACAGTATCAGGCCGGGCGGCTGAACCTGGACGATATTGTCTCCGGTGAAATCAAACTCAGCCAAGTCAATGAAGGCTACCAAATGATTCGTGACCCCAAAGTCAACCGCGTAGTAATCACTGACTTTTCCTAGGCGTCTTGTCGAGCTACCGGTCCTGGACCGTGCGGTAAGGTGCGGGCAAATATTCCCGCACCTGCCAGCGCCAGGCCGGCGATGGCCCAAATACCAACAGCCAATGAAGAAATAGCGGTGACCGCCGAGATCAACAGTGGGCCGCTGAGCATTCCGGCATCGGATAGTAGCCGCCACAGGGCCAAGAATTTTGCTCGCCCCACCGGTGGGGAATAATCTGCGCCCAGTGTCATCACAATGCCGGCTCCAAAGCCATTGCCCAGTCCGATTAAAAAGGCGGCGACTAATAACCAGACGCTGGATGTGGTGAAGGGAACCACGGCCACGCCAATAGTTAGTCCGGTTAGACACGATACGGCCACCACCCGACGGCCTTTGCGATCCATGAGTGAACCGGCCGGATAAAACATCAGCATATCTACTGCACCGGAGACTCCGTAGGCTAGGGAAGCTTGGGCAGGGCTCAGTCCAATGTGTTCGGCCCACAACGGGATGACAGCGGTGCGTGAAGCCCGCATCGCCGTCAGACACAACACGCCCAACCCAGAAGATAACAGCACCCGCCAATGCTGTTTCGCCAGAGAAATCATCGTGGGGTTGGTGATAATTTCTATTGGGCCCGTAGTGGGTGGTTCTGCTGGTGGTGCCGTGGCTGGTTCTTCAAGTTCTTGAATCCAGAACGTGATGATAACGGCAAGTCCCATACATACCGCACCGACGGCAAAAGCTCCTTGAATGCCCATCAGGGACTGCGCCCCGGCACCCACAAACGGTCCGATAAATGATCCCACCCGTTGCATGCCACCCAACAGCGACATCGCCCGGGCCCGGTGCGATAAGGGTACGGCCACCGCCAAATAGGATTGGCGGGCCAAATTAAACCCCGCCGCGGCCATCCCAACCATCAAAATGCCCAGCATATAACCGGAAAAATCAGTGGTGGCATTGGCCGGGGACCATCCAGCTACCATCGCCCAGGCCAATAGGACACCCCCGGTACCCACCGAAGCGGCAATGATCATGGTGGTGCGCTCGCCGGCACGAGACGCCAACTGGGCGGCCGGAGCATTGGCAATCAACGATCCGACACCAATCAGGGTTACGGTGCTGGCTGCTAAAGCCACTGAAACACCAAACCGGGTGGAGGCGGTGGCAATGGCCGGCATGATCGCCCCAACACCGGTGGCATACACTAATGACGGTGCATAGATTTGAAACGCATTCGCCAAGGGTCCTTCGCGGCGGGAGCGACGAGACATTGCACCTTCTTTTGTAGTACTAGTTCATCACCAGGTTACGCCGTGAAATTGCCCGATGGATATTTTGGGTCGTCGACCATGGTGTTGTGTAGCACTGATGCTGTACCGTGCGGTGGTATCTAGCGGTACGTGATAAGGCGTGATGATTACGTGACTCAGAAGTTGCAGACTGATACAGCTGTGCGGCCCCGATTCACTGGGGCTGACTGGGCCGGGTTAGGCGTGCTGGTACTTTTCCTAGTTATCGGGCTGACATGGTCAAAGTGGTTGCCGTACTGGGATAGGGCCTGGACCTTACAGGAGACGGCAGCTTGGGATGGGGATTCACTATTCGACTCGCTGGGTGAGGCTTTCTCACTGGTCGGGGCATGGAATTTTACGCTGGTCTACTTCGATGCAGTATGGAAAGCACTGCTGGTTGCGCTCATAGTTGCTGCAGCAATTGACGCACTGGTCCGGCGCGATTGGTTGGTTCGTGTTATGAACAGGCCAACGGCGGTGCAGCAGTCTGTTGTGGGTGCAAGTTTATCGATGCCCAGCATGATGTGCACCTGTTGCGCGGCTCCGGTAACAGCGGGCCTGCGGCGCTCCGGGGTGTCTACCGGGGCCGCCTTAGCCTATTGGGTGGGCAACCCCTTGTTGAATCCGGCAGTGTTGGTCTTTTTGGCCCTGGTACTACCCTGGCAGTACGTTGTTACTCGGGTAGTGATGGGCATTGTGGTGGCCGTAGGAGCTACCGCACTGATTGGCCGGTGGCTTGGTGGCCGTACCGACGCCATTCCCAAACCGCCGGTATCCCAGCATCAAATATCTGCTTTACCCGGACGGTTTGCGCGCTCTTTATCTCGTTATGTTTTGGTCTTGGTTCCAGAGCACCTCGTTATGGTATTTCTCATGGGCCTATTGGGCCCGTGGTTGACCGGCGTTTTTGGGCTAGAAGCATCTATTGGTGGGATTGCCGTTCTTATTGCCGCGGTGGTGGGCACCGTGTTGGTGATCCCCACCGGCGGTGAAATCCCGATTATCGCGGCTCTGCTGGCAGCCGGGGCCGGGGTTGGCACCACGGGTGCGCTACTGGTTGCCTTACCGGCCCTAAGTATCCCATCGATTGTGATGGTTGGTCAGTCACTTGGCTGGCGTGCCACCACGGCGATGACCACGGCTGTGGCCATCGCAGCGGTGCTGGCCGGTGGGCTACTGGCGGTGTTGTCCTGATAATACGGCTGCGATAGCGGCCACGGCCGGCTCATTTTGCAAGGATGTTGTATCCCCTAAAGTGTCACCGGTGTACAGCTGGGTGAGGATGCGACGCATGATCTTACCGGAACGGGTTTTGGGCACATCGGGCACAAAGACAATGTCGGCAGGTTTGGCCACCGGGCCAATGTGTTTGGTAACCAGTTGGGTGAGTTCGGTTTTGGCGGCCTCGTCGTGGAAGTCCCCGCGGGCCACCACAAACGCGATGGCACAGTGCCCGGTTTTGGGGTCAGGGACCGGGGTGACCCCGGCTTCGATCACATTGGGGTGGGACACCAGGGCTGATTCAATTTCGATGGTGGATAACCGGTGGCCGGAAATATTGATGACATCATCGATGCGGCCAAGTATCCAAATATCGTCGTCGTCGTCGACTTTGGCACCGTCACCGGCCAAAAACCAGCCGCGACCATCTTCGGCCCAGTAAAAGTCTTGCCAATAGGAATTATAGAAACGCTTCGGGTTGCCCCATACGGTGCGGGCCGCGCCGGGTCCAGGACGGGTGACAACAATAACGCCTTGCTTATTGGGTTCCGTCGGGTTTCCATTGTCATCCACAACCGCCACATTGACGCCGGGTAGCGGACGGGAACCAGAACCGGGTTTGAAGGTGGTATCGGTTTGGCGCGGGGAGATGATTGTTGAACCGGTTTCCGACTGCCACCAGGTATCCACCATGGGAACGCCTTCGGCGGTGTCACGGCCAATATGTTTGCGCGCCCATGCCCAGGCTTCCGGGTTGACGGCTTCGCCCACGGTACCGATCAATCGGATCGAGGACAGATCGTATTGGTCTGATGGGCCATTTTCATGCCAGCCCATCAGGGAACGCAGCAGAGTGGGGGCAGTGTAGTAGCTGGTCACACCGTAGCGTTGGATGACTTCAAAATGGCGGGCGGTGTGTGGCGCGTTGGGCACACCTTCATAGATGACCTGGGTGGCACCATTGGATAGCGGCCCATATATTTCGTAGGTGTGGGCGGTGACCCAGGCCAGATCTGCGGTGCACCAGTGCACGTCATTATGACGTTTGGTGACATCCGGGTTGGCAAATAGATAGTCGTAGGTGACTGAGGCGTGGGCTAGATAGCCGCCTGAAGTATGGACCAGGCCTTTGGGTTGGCCGGTGGTGCCTGATGTGTACATGATGAACAGCGGATGTTCGGCTTCGAAGTATTCAGGCGTATGGTGTGTGGACTGCTTTGTAACGATGTCATCCCACCACACATCACGGCCTGGTGTCCAGGGGATGTCGGTGTGCCCGGTGCGGTTGACCACCAGCACGTGTTCGATGTTGTTGTCCCCGGAAACGGCCTCGTCCGCTGCTGTTTTGACCGGTACGGCTTTGCCGCGCCGAAATTGGCCGTCGGAGGTGACAAGCAGTTTGGCACCGGTGTCTTCCACCCGGAATTTCAGCGCTTCTGCGGAGAATCCACCAAAGACCAGTGAGTGGACGGCGCCGATGCGGGCGCAGGCCAGTGCGATGACCACGGTTTCGACAATGACCGGCAGGTAGACGACTACCCGGTCACCAGGCTTGATGCCTAATGCGGTCAGCGCGTGGGCGGTTTGGGCTACTTCGGTTAGCAGTTGGTTATAGGTGACGGCGCGACGGTCACCGGGCTCGCCTTCAAAATACAGGGCGACTTTATCGCCGTGGCCGGCTGCGATGTGACGGTCCAAGCAGTTTTCCGCCACATTGAGGGTGCCGTCTTGATACCAGCGGGCTTCGGGGCCGTGTTGGGTTTGGGGATTAGGTTTGATCCAGGAGTGAATGGTTTCAAACGGGGTATCCCATTGCAGGCGGTTGCCGGCTGCTTCCCAGTAGGCCATGCGGTGGGATTCGTCGACCTGTTTGCCGGTGGCATCGGGGCGGTAGTGGGTTTGGCCTGGCGCTCGGCCAGGATGCAAATCGGGATCGGCGGCGTCTACGATTTCTTGAGGCAGGGGACCGGGTAGCCCATTGGGCAGGTGCGTATAGGCTTGGTCGAAGAGTTCGGTGACTAAGCCGGCACGGTAAGTGATGTTCGTGGTATCGAGCAATGGTTGCGTCAAGAATCAAACCTTTCCATCGGTTCTGGCGGTAGCACCTGCACGGTGTGCGGTTGCTGCGGCGTCAACGAGCCAGATCTCTTAGCCGCTCTGGATGGGTACGTGGATAACCTTAGGCAATAACTGCCCAGAACAAAAATTATTAGGTCATATTGTGGTAAACGGGTTTAATCTAAGAGTTTGACCGGTTGGTAAATACCAGCTGCTTCAGCGGTTTCCTCGGCGGATCGTCCACGATGCAGCACCGATGTTTCGGTGAGCAAACCATCTGCGCGAATGCCGTACACCGGTGCGGTGAATGTGGCTTGGGCGGAAAATGCGGTGCCTCCAACGTCCAAGATGGCCAGTATGTCGCCTTCTTCTAGTTCGGGCAATTCAACCCGGTGGCGCAGTATGCCGTGGGGTCCGGCGATATCGTAGTAGAACAGTTCGATGCCATCGTTATAGTCGCCGTGTGCATCGTATGCCTCGACCCGTATCGGTTGATTAGGTTGGGAACAACCCACGGGGTCTTCAGCATGGGTGACGGCAATCATTCGACCACCGAGGTCTTTGATGTATTCGACACGTGCCAGGATGAGCCCGGCTTTTGCAGTCAGCGCTGGGGCAAAATTGGTGGTGACGGTGTATTTGCCGTCAAAGAGTTCAGGTGTCATCGCTTGGAGTACGAAACGATACGTTTCCATTGTGGGTGCGACGTCGTCGGAGTCATAATTGACCGGTAGCCCACCGGATATGTGAATGCCATAAATTCGTTGGGCATCGGCGGCGTGATCAATATCTTCGGCTAACCGGAAGATTTCGGCTACATGTTCGGCGGCCTGTTGCAAGGTGGCCGGTGCTGGATCGAAATGTAGCTGCAAATGGTTCAGCCACGGTCGGTCAGCATACGCCTGAATAATCTCTTTGCGATGGTCCCGTAACCCAATACCGCGGTAGGAAACCGTTGGTTCTTCATCATCAACCGGTGCTTGGGCGGTAACCCGAAGACCAAACTTGGCGGTGAGCTCTTTTGGGTCTTCGATCAGTTCATCAACCCGTGATAGCTCAACGAAATTATCAATACTCAAGTTCATCCCGGCATGGACCAGCTGGTTGAGCAAAACCAGTGAATTCACTCCGGCGCTGTGCAGAAGTTCGTGCAGCTGAAAGCCGGTCTGGTTGGCGATCTGTAGTTCTGCAGCAGAACGGGTTTGTGCCCCAAAACCTCGGGCCCGGAAATGTTCCAGCACACCCGGTAACCGCACCGTATCCACCCCGACCATATGGTGCAACCATGGTTCTGGATAAGCTTCACCGAGTTGCTCGATAAGTTGATCGAGCACGTTAAAGTCAACCACACCCAAAACCGGTGTCGTAACGCTAAGCGCCGGGGCCAATTGTTTAATGGCCGTGCTGCGTTGGGTTGCGATGGCGGTGCTGGAAATTATCATGGACCCGATCTTAGCTGCGGGGTAGGACATGATAAAACGAAGCCTATTTTAACTCCAGCGAGCAATGGCTCGTTTCTCCGCGAAGCCCAGCACGGTGTCAGTGATTTTGCCCAGTAATGCCAATAAGATGATCGCCAGGATGAGTCGGTCGGTGCGACCGTTATTTTGTGAATCGGTGAGCAAAAACCCCAGTCCCATCGACGAGGCAATAAGTTCTGCAGCCACCAGAAACAGCCAGGCTTGTGCTAGTGCCAGGCGTAATCCGGAGAAAATTGCCGGCACGACGGCGGGCAATTGGATGGTCTTGAACAGCCGGAAACCCTTGTACCCAAATGCTCGGCCGGCCTCAACCAGATGCGGGTCAACGTGCTGCAAGCCTGCATACAGTGTGGTGAATACCGGGAAGAACGCGCCGATGGCGATCAGGGTAACTTTGGAATCTTCACCAATTTGCATCCACAGAATCAATAACGGCACCCAGGCCAGTGATGGTACGGCACGCAGGGCACCAAGAATCGGAGTGAGTAAGGCATCGGCCCACCGGGATAGACCCAGTACGGCCCCGAAGAACATTCCTAGCACCGCACCAATACCAAAACCAAGTAATACCCGTTGCACAGAGATTCCAATGTGCAGCCATAGATCCCCGCGTTGCACCAGACCAACGGCCGCCTCAAACACAGCGCTAGGGGAGGGCAATTGGACCGCGGTGAAGACCTCGGCGGCGGTAAGCGCCCACCAAGTTACGAACAACACCAGGGGGACCAATAGACCGACGACGGTTTTGACGCCCTTGCGGTCTAACAATCGTGGTTTTTGAGTAGGAGCCGGTTGGTTATAGGCAGTGCTGGTCTCGGCCTGGTTGTGAGTAGCAGCTTCGGTGTATTCAAGCGTGGTCATGGTTAATCAGCACTTTCCGCTTGCTCGAGAAATTCTGGGGCAAAAAGTGTTTCCAAGGCCTCATCAACCTCGTCTTGGCTATCCACATCACCGGAGGTGACAAAGATTGGTGCGATATTCGCCAATACCTGGGTCTGTTGCTCACCGGGTACTGGGCTTACATCAAATCCGGAGCGTTCCTGAATAACAATTTCGGCGACATCAAGGTCAATATCGGCTTCATCGGCCAATAGCTGGGCGGTTTCCTCCGGATGCTCCAGTGCCCATGCCCGGGCACGTTCATACGTGTCGACCACGGTTTGTGCTACTTCGGGGGAGTCTTCTATAAACGCTTCGGTGGCATTGACGAACGAGTAGGTATTGAGATCAACATCGCGGTGCAAAAATTCTGTTTCGTCCTCGGCTCCGGCCATAATCGGATCCAAACCGGCCCAGGCATCAACAGAACCATTCCCTAACGCGGTGTGACCATCAGCGTGTTGAACGTTTTGGACATCCACGTCAGATAGTTCCACACCGGCTTCATCCAGGGCCTGAACTAGGAAGAAAAATGGGTCGGTTCCCCGGGTTGCGGCAACTTTTTTACCGCTGAGATCAGCCACAGAAGCAATATCGGAGTCCTCGGGTACTACCAGTGCCGTCCATTCCACCTGTCCGACGACATCAATGGTTTGGATCGGGGTCCCGGTAGCACGGGTCAGCAGGGTGGCCGAACCCGCTGCAGAACCAACATCGATGGCTTCGGCTCGCAGATTCTCATTGGCCTTATTCGAACCGGCCGAATACACCCACTCGACGTCGCCATCGAGTTCGTCTTCCAGCCAGCCTTGATCCTTAATGATCAGCGACAGCGGATTATAGGTGGCGTAATCGATGCGCAGGGTATCAGTTTCGGTCGCTTCGGCATCAGCATTCTCGCCGGCGCAAGCAGATAGCGTCAGCGCGCCAGCAAGGAGGACAGCGGAAAGGGATTTGCGTGAAAAAGACATGATGAAACCTCTCTAGCTAGCAAGAGTTTGGACGCCCAAACCGGTGAGTAATTGTTCGCGCAGCTCGACGAGACTCGGATCGTGACTGGCCCGGGGACGCGATGTTGGCGGGGTAAAAATATTGGCGATGGTTGCGCCTTCGGCCTCGGCGACGGTGTCCAGCAGGATGATCCGATCCGAAAGTAGCAGCGCCTCATCGACGTCGTGGGTTACCAAGACCGTGGTGGTGCCGGTTTGGGCGTGCACATCAAGTAGTAGTTGCTGCATTTTGATACGGGTGAGTGCGTCCAGGGCACCGAAGGGCTCATCGAGTAGCAAGATTTCGGGATCGCGTGCCATCGCGCGGGCCAATGAGGCGCGCTGGGCCATGCCACCGGAAATCTCACGAGGCCGGTGGGTTGCCACATGGTCCAGCCCGACTAGCGTCAATAACTCACGAACCCGGGCTTTGCCGGCGCTCTTCGAGGTGCCATCGGGGAGGCCAAGGGCCACATTGTCAGCGACGGTGGCCCAGGGCAGCAAACGGGGTTCTTGGAAACCGATCGCACAGCGAGGGTCGTAGGCCGCCACTGCGGTGTCTTCGATCAGCACTTGACCGGTGAAACCGGTATCCAGACCGCCCAAGGCGCGCAGGAGCGTGGACTTTCCGGAACCCGAGGCCCCGATGATCGAAATAATTTCACCGGGGGCAATTGTCAGGTTGATGTCCGTCAGAATTTGTCGGGTGGAGCCGTTGGTGCCAAAGGCACGCCCAACATGCTGGCAAGCCACGGCAGGGGGCAATACAGTATGTGTCATAGGGGAATCACTCCATCGACTCTTGGCGGTAGCACCTGCCGGAAGGTGGTTGCTGCGACTTCAACGAGCCAAGTCTCTTAGTCGCTCTGGATGGTTACGAGCCCCAGCATAGGCACAACAGGTGCCAAAATGGAAATTGCCCCCGTCGCCTGCCTAATGTCGGGCTTTAGCCTCGCGTCGTCTGGTGACAGCTTCAAGCACCCGATCGCCAGCATCCGGCCCCGGAGTGATACCTGTTGGTACCCGGAAAAAGAACAGCGCACCGATGCACCACCAGATGGCGAAAATCAGCCATGGCTGCCAGTCCAACGCGGAAGGCATACCTGGTAAATAGACGCTGAATAACACCCCGGTTAATACGATCGACGTCCACCCGATAATTTCACCGCCGCGCCCAGGGCCACCGATACGCAAGGGCCGTGGCATATCGGGATCCCGACGACGCAACACAATGAAGATCACCGAGACCATAAAATAGGCGATAATGATCGATGGCGCCCCGGAATCGACCAGCCAATTGAGCATGTTTTCACCGAAGAATGGGGCAAACATTGATAGACCACCGATAAAGTACAGCGCATTTGCCGGCGTGCGATATTTGGGATGTAATTTGGCAAACCAGGCTGGCAGCATGCCGGTCCGCGCCATCGAATACACCAGCCGGGATGCGCCCAGCAGTAGCGAGTTCCACGACGTCAGAATCCCTGCGATACCGCCGGCGATCAAAATATTGGCCATCAGTTGAGAGTTGAATAACGTGCCGAAGGCATCTGCTACCGCGATATCCGTTTTAGCTAGCTCATCCACGCCCATAGCCGACGACGTCGTTGCCACAACCATGATGTACCAGGCGGTGGCCATGGCAACCGAGATGATCACCAGCCGACCAACCTTGCGTGCCGGCACGTTAACCTCTTCGGCTGACTGCGGGATGACATCAAAGCCGATAAACAAAAAGGGTATGGCAATTAATACGGTGAAAAAGCCAGCAGTACCCGGTGTAAATAAAGGCTCCATATTCGATACTTCGCCACGAGTCGCCGAACCGAAGATCATCAACACCCCGACCGCTAGTAAGAAAAACACCGTGAAGTTTTGGGCGATGGATGCCTGTTTGACACCGCGTACATTCAACCAGGTGATGATGATTGCACCGATGACACCGATTAACGCCCACGTCAGATGTACGGTATGCCCGGCAACATCCCACAACGGGATCGCGTTAATTTCAGGGAAAATATATGCCACGGTCCGCGGAAACGCGACGGCTTCAAAAGCCACGATGGTGACATAACCACCAACCAGTGCCCACGAACCAATAAAAGCAAACCTCGGGCCAAGGCCACGCAACACATACTGGTGGACTCCACCTGCTAACGGCATTGCCGAGGTGAGTTCCGAATACACCAGTCCGACCGCTGCCATAATGCCACCGCCGACCACAATGGCCACCACCGAACCCAGGGTGCCCGCATCTTGGATCCAGCCACCGGTCAGTACCACCCAACCGAAACCGATCATCGCGCCAAAGCCCAGGGCTAACGCATCAATATTCGTCAGCGTTTTGGCAAGTTTTACCGGCTGCTGGCCCGGTCTATCCGACATAATGTTCCCTCTTTCATAGTGTGCTCAACTAATATACTGGCGCGCACTGTCAATCCATGTCGCTGTGTGACATAAAAATTCGCAGCGTAGGTCACAAATGTGTTTAGATGAGGCCTGTACCATCCAGAGCGGCTAAGAGATCTGGCTCGTTGACGCCGCAGCAACCACCTACGGGCAGGTGCTACCGCCAGAACCGATGGAAGGAGAACTCATCGTGTCATCGAACCGTCACATTCTTTTCAACGCCTTCGACATGAACTGCGTCGGCCACCAATCACCAGGACTATGGCGTCACCCGCAGGACAAATCCCGCGACTACAACAAGCTTTCCTACTGGATAGACCTGGCAAAAACGCTTGAAAAAGGCCTCTTTGACGGCCTGTTCATCGCCGATGTACTGGGCCCATATGATGTCTATGGTGGCAATGCTAACGCAGCTCTAACCTCCGGCGCCCAAGTTCCCGTCAACGATCCCTTCCTACTGGTCTCAGCCATGGCTGCGGTCACCGAACATCTGGGCTTCGGCGTCACCGCGGGCACCGCCTATGAACATCCCTTCCCGTTTGCCCGGCGCCTTGCCACCTTAGACCACCTGACCAACGGCCGCGTCGGCTGGAATGTAGTGACCGGATACCTGCCTTCAGCCGCCCGCAACATGGGCAATGACGATCAGATGGAACACGATCGCCGCTATGACCACGCCGATGAATACCTGGAAGTCATCTATAAACTGCTCGAGGGCTCGTGGGAAGACGACGCTGTGCAAAATAACCCGGAAACCGGTGTGTTTACCGACCCGGCCAAAGTACACAACATTGATCACGACGGCCAATTCTTCCGTGTCCCCGGTGCCGCCGTGACCGAACCTTCAGCTCAGCGCACCCCGGTGATTTATCAGGCTGGTGCTTCGACTCGTGGCCGCGCTTTTGCCGCCAAACACGCTGAAGCCACTTTCGTGAACTCACCGACCCCGGCACTACTGGCAAAATCCGTTGCTGACACACGTGACGAGTTGGTCAAGGCCGGTCGCGACCCATACGACATCAGAATCTTCGGTATGCAAACCATTGTGACTGCGGCCACCGATGCTGAAGCCCAAGAAAAATACCGTCAGCTTGCTTCCTACGCCGATATTGAAGGTGCACTGGTGCTGATGTCGGGTTGGATGGGTACCGATTTCTCGCAATATGACCTCGATGCCCCCATCGGTCACATCGAATCCAATGCAATACAGTCAGCGGCTGAAACCTTCCGCAAAGCCTCCGGCGATGGCGAAGAGTGGACCGTACGGAAGCTAGCCGAATGGGTCGGCGTTGGTGGATTTGGTCCCGTACTGGTTGGATCTGGAGCCACCGTGGCTGAGCAACTCATCGCGCTACAAGATGAGACCGATATAGATGGCTTCAACCTGGCATACCACATTACACCGGGCACCTTCGAAGACGTTGTTGAATACGTGGTCCCTGAGTTACAAGCCCGTGGTCGATACAAGACCGAATACAGCCAAGGCACGCTGCGCCACAAACTGTTTGGCCGTGGAGACCAGCTGCCAGACAACCACGTTGGTGCAAGCTATAAACTCGGTGCCACTGCCCTCGTACAGTGACGTGTGACGCGACCAGACAGTTGGGCAACGGGCTATTATATGTGTAAGCCAGTGTTAGGTACTAGTGTCAACCGCCACTTCGAATCTATACAGAATTGGTTGGCCGTTGCTCAGCCCGATGAAGATCGGTCTGGCTGTGGGAGTCCAACCGCGACTCCACACTTCGTCAGTAACTTCTTTTTCTAAGCCATTATGCCGTTCGCCTCGCTGATACAGCGATTGTATGCGCTTGGCTTCAATGTGATCTGTCGCTTTGATCTCAACAGGAAAACATTTGAGGTTACTGCACAACGGGTGGCAGCGTCGTTTGGTTCATTAGAACATCTCAGAGTGGAAGGTCGTCACTCTCCGGGATTTGCTCCGCTGTCTGGGTTCTGGCGCACAGCAGATGGATGGATTCGCCTCCATGCCAATTATCCACACCACGAACAGGCCCTGATGCGCGCCCTAAAGGCTACAAGTATCCCTTCCATCAGAGCCACTCTGGCTAGTGCTAATTCCATTGAAGCCGAAACTGCTATTAATGCGGCAGGCGGGGTTGCAGCAGCGGTGAAAACTCACGAAGCATGGCTACGCAGCGACCCAGGGGAAACCGCCACTGACGGGCCCTGGCTGAAATTTCTAGGCAGTGGAGAAACAAAACCTCGTCCTACTCCACGGCGTACACCTACCGGACCCACTCGGAGACCGCTCGGTGGCCTGCGGGTGTTGGATTTAACACGCGTCGTAGCCGGTCCCAGCGCATCTCGCCTTCTGGGCGCCTTGGGGGCAGACGTCTTGCGCGTTGACCCACCAGCCCTTCCCGAATTGATCAATCAACATATTGATACCGGATTTTGCAAACGCTCAGTTGAGCTTGACCTCAACGAGCCACACGATCTCCG
>DXHA01000078.1 GCA_019113675.1 Candidatus Yaniella excrementigallinarum | reverse complement strand
GTGTAATTTGCAGCCCGGATTAAACTGGGCCAAACACTGCGGGCATCCTTCGGTTGCCAGGTAGTTGGTTACACTTAGTTGGTGGCCGCAGACCCCGCACAGTAGCGCGTCGTCGTCGAAACGCTCCGTGGGCCAAACCTGGGCCGGGTGGTCGGCGAGTTCGGCATGACATAGATGGCAGCAATAGTATGTTCCGCAGCAAAAATGTTTAATGGCGACGACGTCAAAATCCTGCCGATAGTGGGCACAACGCGTCTGATCATCCACCTCTACGCCATACACCGGGTGCTGCATTTGGCCACTCCTTTAGGCCACTCCTTTATGAGTCCGTTAGCGACGATTCCTTGGGCTCAGTCTGCTGTGGGGGGCCGGACGGCATCAGCAATCATGGCATCCAGGGTGCGAATCAGGACCACCAGCCAGGCGAAGATGATCCCAGCAAACGCCAGCTCCAGGGCGGTTAGATTATAGTAGCTCAGCGGATCCCACAGGGCCACCGCCAAAACGGCTAGCCCCAGCATCAGGTAGCTGATCACATACATTGCCGCAGGGGCACCGGGCAGCCAGATCGGCACGCTGAGCAACATGAGCCCAAAAGTCATGGCCAGTAGTTGCACAAATGTGGTGTGTATCGAATGGTTAACGTTAATCGGTACCCAGGACACCCCGATCAGGCTGATCCCCATGACTACCATGCCCAGTTTCAGCGCTTGCACAAATGCGCGGCGCTTGCCCTGGTGGAGTCGGTGTGCGGCCCATCCGGAGAGATCTTGACTGATGAAGTTGGCCAGGGTGATCAACACGATCCCGGACACGGTCAACGTGGTGTTGAACGTCCAAAATGACAGCATCCCGGCTTCACCGGTGCCCAGTTCAGAGAAAAACGCGTGCCACCAATATGGGTTCTCGGCCAACAGCATCGACACCAGCACACCGGCACTCATAAACAAGGCCAGCAGGGTAGATATTGATGCCGATGACGCACGCGAGGCGGAGCTGAACCCAAAATAGGACGCCACCGCACATACCAGGCACAGCATCACGGTGGCAGCAATTGAATCGACGACTAGGCCTTGAAACGCCTCTTGGAACAGCCGGAATATGCTCAGGATCGCCATGGTGGCGATGGCCCCGTGGATGATGACCAACCCGATCAGATCAAGTAACCACCATCCCCAAAACCGCTTTCGCATCCACCCCAGAATGCCAAGCTGTGGTCGGGTAGCGATGATCAGACCAATCATCGCCGAGCCCCCGGCGGCAATGCCGGTTGTGACGCCAGCTATCGTGCCCACCGAGTACCCGCCTGATAACGGGATAAGGTTGCCAGAAAACGCGATCAGTCCAACTACGGCCGCTACCGCCGCAAAACTAATAGAAACCCAGATTGCACGGGATGCGAGCCGGGCTGCAGATGTATCCGTGCTAACGGTCGTTGGGCTTGCGGGGTTATCGAGTTCTGGCTCTGCTTCTGTCACACCCACCATTGTAGGTGTGGCACGCAAATCTTCTCGATGGCAGAACTGGTGATCAAAACAGAGTAAAAGTTCGCGGGTTTCGACAGACTAAAATGACTACGGTGCCGTTAACTCGGTCCAGCTTGTCTTCCCGGAGCTGTTTGTCGAGGTCTTTCTTCAGATGTGTTGTTCAGCACTTCCATCTTCGAAAGCCCTCGACACTTTTATGCCTTCAACACACCCCACGCACCACACTGATCTACACTCAAAATTTCGAAGAGCCGCTTAAGAGTTGAGTAGGCGGTGACTAAGAAGACTGCTTTTATGGGCGATAGCTTGCTGTTGGCAGCTACGCATTCCAGATAGGATGCTGTTGCCAGCCTTCTGGACACCCTAGTTCAGCGGGGTCTCGGAGTTCGAGTTTCGCAAATGATCCTTCGACCAGCTCACGGACTTTTGCCGGCCATGACGTATTAGGGGAGAGTTTCCTAAGCAATACATTCATCACGCATAACGCTCCATAGACTTGCTCACTTTGCATAGCTGGCAAGGTTTGGAACTCGCGCATAGTGCGTAGTGCCGTTGTGGAGACGGGGGTGAAGGAGCGGTTCCACAGGCGTGCGTGATGTGCGGAAGTGTTGCGAATGATTGTCAGGTGTTCAAACCAGCGCACAAGAGGGTGGTGTTTTTTCGCTTTTCTTCGTTGATTATTAGCAAGATTGCTCAGCTCAATCTGGATGCCAAAATTTTCCGCGATACGGTATTGCGCTGTGGTAAACAGGCCTTCATAGAGTTTTGAGATGTCAGAAAAATCTAGTACTTCGGAGAGTACCCAAATGGGTATCTGTCCTCCGTAGTTATCATTATGATGGCGAATGGCGGTGTTATCTTTTTGAGCTCGCTCAATGCGTCGTCGGGCTGTTCGGATCCATGCGGTGTGGTCGAAGTAGGGGGCGAAAATGGACTGGGCTTTGATAAGCCAGAGCCCCGCCGGCTTCGCCTAGATATTCGTTTAACTGCGTTCGAAGCCCAATTTCAATACGTTCTATTCCATCGTGCACGAGGGTTCGAAGCTTGCGATCGAACTCGTAGAGGGCGGTGATGTCTTCAAATTTTGTGCCAGGTAGAAAATTGTCCCCACGGATCGGAAGATCTTCGCTGAGGAACTCACGGTAAGGGTACCAATAGGCGCTGAGTCGATAGTAGCCCACATTGCTCAACCACTGCTCAGCGAAAGCTCTATTATCCAGTTGCATTTTACGTTCAGACAGCTTGTCAAGCAGGTTGCTTATAGGTTCGTATTCCTTGACAGCTACCAAGAGCTACCTCATTTTGGCCAAAAAGAGATCCAGCCCACACCAGGGTCTGGGCGGGCTGAACTATTACTCAAAACAATAGCAGTGTTGACTAGTGTAATCAAAGCAGCGACGTACCTTATGCATATTGAGCGCATAGCTCATGTCGTGCCTCACAGATCGTGAGCGCGAAACTCTAGTGTGAATTCATGGATAAGGACATTGTGTCGATGAGCACTCGTGTTGAGGTCACCAAGCGATTACGCACCGATTACCGGACTGGTTCTAAGGCTGAGAAGTCCGCGATTTTAGACCAGTTTTGTGTTTCCACTGGGATGGGCCGGTCCACAGCCAGGCGGTATTTGACCTCCAAGACCATCGGGGTCAAAGACGTGGTGCGGATCGACCGACGCAAACATAAACCCACGAAGTATTCGGCTAATGCCAAAAAGCAGTTGATTCGGGTGTGGCGGCTGATGGGCATGCCCTCGGGAAAATACATGAAACCGGTGATGCAAGACTGGTTAGATGCCTTAGAGACCCACCAGGAGCTGGCCTTTGGCAGATCCGGTTACAATCCAGGGGTTCGTGTTCAATTGCTTGCGATGAGTGCTGCCACCATTGACCGGTATCTGAAAGCTGAACGTGACCGCCTGGCGGTCAAAGGGATCTCCACCACCAAACCCGGTGCTTTACTGCGCACCTCGATTACCGTGCGCAAGGCCGGTGACGAGGTCGAAGACGAACCAGGATTTTTCCAAACCGACACCGTGGCCCATTGCGGTCCCACGCTCAAAGGCGAATTCGTCCGAACGCTGACCATGACCGATGTGGTTACTGGGGTGGGTCCAACTAGACGTTTTACGCAATAACCCCCGGGTGCACGTGATCGCAGCCCTGGACCGGGCCGTTGCAGCCATTCCCTATGACATTGCGATAGGGCGAACTGCGCTTAGCTGCAACAACACGATAACTTCTGAGGTAGTACTGCCTTGTAAAGATAGCGACTGTCGTTAGGCAGTCGAGGTGGTGCAGTGGACGTTGAAAAATCATTTAGATTATCCTGCATTCCGTTGTGCGATGTTCTGGGCTCTGACATGCAGTTTTTGACGCAACGCCGTAGGGCTGTCGACTTCCACGCCAGGTACGGCGATCAGCTGTGAGGCTGCGATCTCGAGGTTCTCCATCATCATTTCAATATAGAGACGCTGATCTGTTGTCCTCGCTGAAGCGAGTGCGATCTGCGTTTCGGTGCTGGGAACGTGAATAAGCAGTGCATCGAGGGAAGATTCTGGGATCGAAAAAGTCACCGGCAATGTGTTCAGTGACGTTTCGAAGGCTGAGCTAAAATCACGCCAATAGTCGGAGAGCGAGAAATCCTCTGGTTGATCAGCAGTTTCGTCCTGCAGTTCGACGGCAACAATACGTGAGAGGCGGTATGTCAGTGGCTTCTGACGGTGGGCGGCTACCAAGTACCATCGGTCGGTCTTGAGCACCAGGCCCAGAGGATCCACCAGCCGCTGTTTGGGTGGCGCATCGTGCCGAGCATAGTGGATCAAGAGTCTGCGTGAGGCCCATACTGCTTCAGCAACGACTGGTAATGCAGGTGGTTGCTCAGCAGTAGAAAACCACGGTTCGTTGTTGTTGAGGAAACGCTCATCCGCTGATTTCGCATGGTTACCCACAGCCCTTGCTTCGAGCATTTTTATTCGCGCTGTGCCATAAGCAGTAGCGAACCCGAGTTCGTGCGATCCTGCCGAACCGATCATCAGCGCTTGGACCTCCGGGCCGGTCATTCCGTTGATCGGAGAGCGCCACCCTTCGACAATGCCAACTCCACCAGCAGGGCCTGTCCGCGTCCAAATTGGCACGCCCAGATCAGCAATAGCGCTGAGGTCACGTTGCAGCGTTCGCTCGGAAACATCGAAGCGTTGAGCTAGCGCGGAGACGCTAGTTGAGGGCACACGGGAAAGCTGAAGGATGATGCCCAATAGCCTCACGGAACGCATAACTACAGCTTAGGTGATTGACGACATAGGATGTCGGCAATAGCTGCAAGACTGTTGCACACACGATAAAGCCAACAGTTCAAGTGAGAAACTATGCAACAGGAACACGTTTTACAAGGAAAAGTAGCCCTGGTAGCAGGCGCAACGCGCGGTGCTGGCCGGGCCATTGCTCGCGAACTAGGAAGTGCCGGAGCGATCGTGTACTGCACCGGTCGCTCTACACGTACCAAGCCATCAGACTACGGGCGACCGGAGTCGATCGAAGAAACTGCTGAGCTCATCAACGACCACGGTGGCACAGCCCACCCAGTCGTCGTTGATCACCGAATCAAGTCACAAGTTCAAAGTCTCGTTGATCGCATAGAAGCCGAATATGGTCAGTTGGATATCCTGGTCAACGACATCGGCGGTGAAGCCTACGTTGAATTCGATATCCCACTGTGGGAATACGATTGGGACCACGGCCAACGGCTCATTGAAGCTGGCCTCATGACGCATCTGCTAACCAGCCACTGCGCCCTAGAATTGTTGAGGCGACGACACGGTGGATTGGTAGTTGAGGTGACCGATGGAACCCGAAAATATAATGCCACCCATTTCCGCGGAACCGTCGTCTTGGATCTGACCAAAACTGCCGTGGACCGGCTCGCCTACGCTGAAGGCCATGAGCTTGTCGACTACGATGGCACTGCGGTCTCAGTAACACCAGGTTGGTTGCGGTCAGAGATGATGCTTGATGCATTCGGCGTTACGGAAGACAATTGGCGCGCCGCAGCCGAGGCGAATCGAGGCAAGACAGCTGCGCTGCCGCCGTATGAGTTCGTTATTTCCGAAACACCCCACATGCTGGCTCGAGGAATTGTGGCGTTAGCAGCTGACCCGCAACGTGCACGATGGAATACCAAGTCTGTCAGTTCCTTCGAACTGGCTCAGCACTACGATTTCACTGATATCGATGGGTCTCGCCCAGATTCCTGGAGCTTCATAGAGGCAATGGAGTCCACAGCAGCAACGGAACTAAGCGTCGATGAATATCGATGACCAATTGGCACAGCCACAAACTGCCAGCGTCGCAGCCGCCTACCGAATTCCGGTCAGGTGTGCTGCATTCGCGCTAACACCTCCGCCACGACGTCACCGGGTTGTTCGGCATCCATGATTGCCCGCACTAAAGCCACACCAGCAATACCGGTGCGGGCCAGTTCTTCGACGTCGTCCAGGCTGATGCCTCCAATAGCGACGATGGGCAACCGCGTGGCTTCGACAATCTGCGGGTAGCTGGCCAGACCCAACGGTTGGCGTCCGGTACCTTTGGTGGGCGTGGGCCGAAATGGTCCAACACCCAGATAGTCGATCGCCTCACGGTGTGTATCGGCTTGGCGGACAAGTTCCAGGCTGCCAGCAGATAGACCGACGATTGCCTCCGTGCCCAGTACTGCCCGCGCATTGGTGGCCGGTAAATCATCTTGGCCCAGGTGCACACCGTGGACGGGCACACCGGCATCTCGTGCTGCCAATACGACGTCGACTCGATCGTTAACCACCACACGGGTTTGCGGGTTTGTGGTGTGCACCGAGTCGGCGACAGCACAGGTCAAGGAAAATAGTTCGGCGGTGGATAGGTCTTTGCCGCGCACCTGAATGATGCCGGCGCCGGCCCGGGCAGCTTCGGCTGCGGCGTTGATGGTGTCGTACCCGCTACCGGAGGTGACCAGGTAGCAGCGCAAATCTAAGTTCATTTTCCAACCTCAGCTAGTGCATCAAGTAAATGCATTCGGAAGGATCCGGGGCCCGCTGCTCGTTGGGCTGCGATTTCGCCGGCCACGTTGAGCCAAGTTGTGGCCGCATGAGCAGCCTTGAAGCTGTCCTGGGTTGCCGTGGCGCAGGCCGCCGTTAATGCGGCGTGTAAGCAGCCGGTGCCAGTGACCCGGGTGAGCATAGGTGTTCCCCGGTCCACACGAGTCTGGTGGACGCCGTCGAAGATTAGATCACGGCTGCCTGACACAGTCACGGTACCACCGGTGTGGTGGGCAACTACTTCGGCGGCGTTAGAGGCCATATCCGGTGTGGCACTGGAATCTGCCCCGCGGCCACCGGAACCCGACCCGGCAAGGGCTAACACCTCGGAGGCATTACCACGCACAACCGTGGGATGAGATTCCAGCAGCTCGCGGGCCAATGGTGTACGGACCGGGGCCACCCCAATCGCAGTGGGATCAAGCACCCACGGATGTCCGGCTTCTACTGCCGCGGCCACCGTAGCCGGGATACCCTCCAGCGCATCGGTGCTCAGGGTGCCCAAGTTAATTAACAGTGCATCGGCAATGGTCGTCAACACGGGTGCTTCGTGCAGAGTTTCGGTCATCATGGGACGGGCACCTGCTGCCAGGAGCCCGTCAGCCACGATCCCCATCGACACGGTTGCGGTGATGCAATGGACTAGCGGCTCACGCACACGCACGGCGTCAATAATCTCGGCAATGTGCCGGATATCAGGATCGGAGGTAGGCATGAGTTGGTCTCTCATTCAGGATGCGCTGCGGTATTGGCCGCGACGACGTCGATGTCATGGCTGATGTCTCGTGGTGATAGTTTCGGTCCGAGAATAGCCCCCAACACCAGTAATACTCCGCCTAAGCCAACCAGTGCCATAACCGAGCCGTGGCGGCCAAGCATGGTTTCTACCAGGGGAAGATAAAACGGATACAGCGCCGGTAGTATCAGCGAGAAGCTATAGGCCATGCCATAGCCGGTCGAACGTATTTCGGTGGGGAACCGCTCGGAAAGATACGCCGAAACCGGGCCGTAAGCCGCCACGGTGATCACCTGCAGTAGGGCGGCGAAAACAACTGCCTGGCCAAGTGCTGACGAGGTCACCGCAAACCACCAGATAACCGGGGCAAAGAGCGTGGTGGCCAGCCCCCATAGCAGGAATAAATTGCGTCGTCCCAAGTATGTGGATAGATGCCCGGCACAAGCCATTGCGATTGCCTGTGCTACCGAGGCGATGCCCATGGTCAAGGATACGTTGGTGGCGCTAAATCCGGTATCTGTTCCTAACCGTTCAGTTAGTAACAGCACGGTACTATTCGTGAGCAACCATAAGCCCGTCATGAGCAGAAAGACCTGCCAAAAAGTTGGTGCCCACCGCCCGGTGAGCACATCGGCCAGCCCTGGTCGCCGCGTACCGGGTTTTTGGGCTGCAGCTCTGGTCTGCCGATGAAATACCGGCGCATCAGTGACCTGGCGACCATAATAAATCAGCAAGCCAACAGATAGTAGCGCACCAATAACGAATAGCACTCGCCAACCCCAAGTGGCGTAGGCTTCCGGGCCAATAACGATCAGCAGCCCGGTAACGGCAAAGGCGATGCTTGCTTGTGCCCACGGTGCCATCGACAGGATCATTCCGCTCATCAAGCCGCGACGGCGCGGGGTGGACCATTCCATGGCCAGGGGGATAGCTGCTGAATACTGACCGGCCACGAATATGCCGCCGAGAAACCGTAACACTAAGATGCCCACGATCGTCCAGCCACCAAGAACCTCATAGGTTGGCATAGCGGCGATGGCTAGGGCGCAAGCAGCGGTGCCGCCGACGGCGATACGTGTGGTGCGGGTGCGCCCGAGACGATCGGCCAGTCGCCCAAACACTAATCCACCAAGTGGACGACCAAAGAGCATCGCGACTACCACCAAGGCCGCGGTAGATGCTGTAACGGCTGGGCCAGCCAAGACAAGCATCGCCGGGGCCAGTGCGGTCAAGGGCAAAAATACGTGGATATTATCGATCCAATTACCTACCACACCGGCACGCAGAGCTGCCCGTCCTTCCGGCGGCAGGTCACTGAGTTTAGTGGCCGCCGACGATGTGTCGATGGTCGAGGCAGTCATCAGGATCCTCCTTTGACCGCGGTCGGCTGGGCGGCTTCATCCGATGGCGCCTCAATGGTCCAGCCTTGTAGTTGTCGGGCCCGGTAGGAATGATCTACCGGGCCGTGACCTGAGCCGACATGGAGGGCTTCGCCATGTTTAATGGCTTCGTGGAGCCACTGAGTGGCCCAAGATAGCGCGGTGCCAGGGCTATCGCCGGCGCCAAGGCGGGTGGCTAGTGCCGCAGACAATGAACACCCGGTGCCGTGGGTGCTCGTACTTTGTAGACGAGTTGCATACACCGGATGGCGTGTGCCATCGGGGGAGACCCACGTATTCGTTGTCCAATGCGAGAACAAATGACCGGTCTTGACCACAACTGAAACGCCGGTATCGCTGGCCCAAGCAGCTGCCTGATTCAGGGCCTGGGCTTCATCGAGGGCCGGCTCGCTGCCGGTCAGCACCGCAAGCTCGTCGATATTTGGCGTCACCACGGTCGCCCGAGCACAAAATTCGATCATGGCTTGCTCAGCCTGTTGATCCACCAGCCGGTCGCCGCTGGTTGCCACCATTACCGGGTCGACCACCAAGACGGTTGGTGGCTGATCATCGAGCCAGGCGGCAACCGTTTCGATAATCTCTACGGTGCCTAGCATGCCCGTCTTGAGCGCATCGATAACCACGTCGTCACTGACCGCTTGTAGCTGGGCGGTAAGAAACTCGGTAGGGGGAACATGAATATCTCGTACCCCGTGGGTATTTTGTGCAACCAGTGAGGTCACCACGGCCATACCGTAGCCCCCGGCTGCAGTAATAGATTTCAGATCCGCGGCGGTGCCAGCACCACCGGATGGATCAGTTCCGGCGATCGATAGAACGCGAGGAACGGAAGAAGAATTCAATGAAGTCATGGAGGACATCCCTTCGCTAGTACAAACTAGAGCAGGTTCCACGGGTTGTATCTCAGCGCTTATCCAACGCACCCCGTGTCCGCAAAGCATCTGCGACTACTTTTTTGGTGCAGAAAAATTAGCCGGTAGGCCGCTCCAATCCCAGATGTCCTCGTAGCGTGGTAGCAGAATATTCGGTCCGGTACAGGCCACGACGCTGGAGTAGTGGCACCACCCGATCAATGAACTCTTCCAGGGCATCGGGCAGCAACGGTGGCATCAGGTTAAAACCATCGGCGGCACCTGAGGTGAACCATTCTTCGATCGTGTCGGCCACGTGTTCCGGGGTGCCCACCATGGTGCAGTGGCCCCCGCCGGCAGCTAGTCTGCCCAGTAGTTGGCGCACCGTGGGGCGTTCTGACTCCACAATGCGCAATATGGTGGCATACCTACCCTGCGGACCCGAAAACTCGGTGGCCGGAGGTAGATCAGGAACGGGCGCATCAAGTTCCCAATCACTGCAGTCCTGGCCAATAAACGTACCCAATTGCGCCAAGGAGTGCTTCACGGGGAGCAACGCATCGACTTCCGCCTGTTTTGCTCGCGCCTCAGCCTCTGTGGAGCCCAAAAAGGTGACGAGCCCTGGCATGATGGGCACACTGCCAGGGTCCCGGCCGTAGGATGCAATGCGTTGTTTCACGTCGGCATAATATTGTTGTCCACTGGCCAGGTCGTAGGCAACAGCGTAGATGCCCTCGGCATACCGGGCCGCTAAGTCACGTCCCGATTCTGAGGCCCCAGCCTGGAATAAAACCGGACGGCCCTGTGGGCCACGCGGTATGTTCAGCGGGCCAGCTACCTGAAAATGCTTCCCGGCATGATCCACCGGATGAATCTTTGCTGCATCGGCGAAGTCTCCGTTACGCTGTGCAACCACCGCATCGTCGTCCCAAGAATCCCACAGGGCCAAAGCGACATCAATAAATTCGGCGGCTCGGACATAGCGTTGGGCGCTGGCGGGCATCTGCTCCATTGAATGGTTTCGCGCCTCGGCATCGAACATTGATGTCACCACATTCCAACCAATCCGTCCCTGGCTGATGTGGTCCAGTGAGGCCAACATCCGTGCGGCGTGAAACGGGGTGTGAAACGTCGTGGATACAGTACAAATAAGTCCGATCCGACTGGTGTTGCCGGCGATTGCGGCCAAGGCGGTGAGCGGTTCTAAACTCCACTGCGGTCCGACAGCCGGGTTGCTCACAGATTGTCCATCGGCAAAAAATATTGCGTCAAAGAGTCCTGCTTCAGCGGTTTGCGCTAAACGTTCATAATAGGTGATCTCCCCTAGCTGTTCCACCGAAGAACCTGGAAGCCGCCAGGCAGCCTGATGATGGCCACAACCATAAAGAAAAGCGTTGAAATGTAATTGCCGTGTGTTCATCTTGGCCGCCACCTAATTCATCACCAGACCGCCATCAACAACCAAATTCTGGCCGGTGACAGCTCTGGCCCACGGTGAGGCAAAGAACAGGATGGCATCGGCAAATTCCGCCGGTGTAGTTGCTTTGCGCAGCGGGGTAGACGATGCAATGAAATCAAAGACCTCATCGGGGGTTGCGGCGCTGGCATCCGTGGTTTGTAATAAGCCGCCGGACACCATATTCACAGAAATCTGGTGTGGGCCCAGATCTGCTGCCAGGGTGCGGGTCAACGATAACAAGGCTGCTTTGGCAGCTGTGTAGTCGTGATAGGGGACCACCGGGTCCTGGAATAGATTGGTACCGATGTTGATGACGCGCCCGAAGCCTCGTTCACGCATGCCAGGCACTGCGGCTTGAACAGTATTTAATGCGCCGCGGACACTGCCGGTGAACTGTCCATCGAAATTCTCCCACCCAATGGTTTCGGCCCCGAGGCGGGCGTCACCGTTAAAAGAGAAATCAACCAGTGCATTATTTACCACCGTGGTGATCGGGGCACCGAAGTGATCATGTGCAGTTTGGAACATGGCGCTGACCTGCTCCGGGTCGGTCACATCACTGCGCACGGTCAGAGCATATTCCGGTCCATAAACGGCTGCGAGGTCTTTGGCCGCCTGCTGACTCTGGCGATAATTAACGACGATGCGGGCCCCTTGGCCAGCAAACGATTCGACGATGTGTCGGCCCAACCCGCGGGCGCCACCGGTAACGAGAACAACTTGTTCAGAAATATCCAATTCTGGCCTAACTTTCGTAACTGCACATGGCAGATCATGTAGAGGGCACACAGTTAGGTGTGCCGTGAAAATGAAATCGTGACATCGCGATGCTGCCTGCTACGGCATGATAGAGCCGCAGGCTTAGTTAAGACGCTGATAACTTGCAGATACGTGATGATTCCAGTGCGTTACTGCTTTGCACCATGGCTGAACGTACCGTTGAGTACTGCCAAAGGGTGGCGCAAAAAATACCAGGTGGCGGTGATGGTGTGGTCCGATAAGACCGGTTAAGAAAGTTTTGGCGTGCAAAAACACCTGCAAACATCCCTTCGCTAGTCCAAACTAGATCAGGTTCAACGGGTATTCTCTCAGCGCCAGAAGGCGCACCCCGTGTCCGCTACCTACTATAGCTAGAACATAGCCATCCCCGTCAAGGTGCTTACTCGTCTCCCGTCTCAGAACCTTCGAACTCAAAGTCTATTTCTGGTTCGTAATCGACCGGAGTGACGGTTATAACCACTCGACGGTTTTCTTGGCGGCCTTCATCGGTATCATTGCTGGCCCGCGGGTAGTCTTCGCCCATGCCCTTGGCCGTAATATCATCTTCAGCAACGTTGGCGTTGTCCTGCAACCAAGAAACCACCGATTCGGCGCGCTGTTCAGACAGCTCGTCATTATCGGCATACTCTTCGGTGGTCAGGTTGTCGGTATGACCTTCGACGGTGATCTTGTAGTCATCGTCGCGCCGTTCGATATCATCGGCAATGGCTTGCAATTCTGCTGCGGCATCGGAACGTAGAGTGTGCTCGTCACTGTCGAATAGCACATCGCCTTCGGTGGTGTATGAGACGGTCGCATCGTCTTCGGCGTACTCAGTATGGTCGGCGCCGTCAACACGGTAGGCCTCTAAATACCGGCTCTCAACATTGGCGGAACCAACTGAGATACTTGGTATTTGATACGAACTTAGACCATCAAATGACACGTAGTCGCCACTGTCGACGAGCTCATCCGAGCGATTCACTGTTGTCGCAGTAGAGTGCCCAGCCAAGATGTGTCCCCGCAAAATGTGGGGCCGGATCACTTGGGCAACGTAGTCATTGTCTGCGTCCTCCGGCTCGGTTTGGCACACTTGCTCTTGGTAGCTGCCCTCTTGGCGCTGTGGTTCTGATTCAACCGCGGGCTGGGTCTGCTCTTCGATCACGGTACCGTCTGGCAGCTCGACTTCTTCAAGTGTACGTTCGGGGATGCGGTAACCGGGAATATAGGAATCGGAAATTTCGACGGCGGGCAGGCAACCCCCGGGTGCGGGATATTCGATGATGCAGCCGGCCTGTCCAACAATTTCGGGGACCTCAATATCGGGAGCCCCGGGGACTTCTACCTCTTCTCCATCAACTTCGATGGTTTGGTCCTCAACGCCTTCAATGACGTGCTCTTCAACGACCACGTCGTCCAGCCACTGAACGGTAGCCCCGTCCATATCTTCGGCTTCAAGGCATTCTTCAAATTCAACCGGGGCGTCGACCTCGGCCATTAACACATCATCGTGCCGAATATCGGTGGGGGTCTCTTTCTCAGACGACTCTGTCTCGCTAACTTCGCCGTCCTGAAAGGTGGCGCGTTCGGCAGTGTCACAGGCAGTCAGAGCCAAAGCACCGATCAACCCGAGCCCCAGTGTGGTACCAAGTAGTGAGGTGGAGTGAGTGGTCATCATGTTTCCTTACCGTGAGCAAACGAATTTGTAGTTTCGCCTATGAGTCGGAACCGGTGGCTAAAAAGTTGCATCGATTGTCAAAAAAGTTTTTGCAACTTATTCAGTCACGGTTACATGGTGTCTCGCCTCAAGTTCTTCGCCGTCATCTGCGCGGGCTCGCAGGATAATTTCATTGGTCCCCTGTTCGGTGGGCGTCATGGTGGCTTCAACATCATCGACCAGGTGGGTTCCGGTTGGCAGCGCCCAAATCCAACTGTCGACGCCTTCGGTCTCAGCCGTAAAGGTAACGGGTTCACCGACTGAGACCTCTTCTGGACCACTGATGGCAATAGAAGCATCATCAATCTTTGCTGGGTGCCGATCCGAACTCAAAAAGAGTCCAGCAACCAGACCAATGATGCCTGTCAGCACTGCCAATCCGCTCAATAGCAGCGTTGAAGTGCGCACCGTGCCAGTATTTGAAGCCGTTGGAATGAAATCGGGAAGCGGTCCATCAGTGTCCTGGGAACTAGCATGTTCGGGACCAACATTTCCTTGAGCGTCAAGATGAGACGCTGTGGGAACTACCGGCGGTGTTGGGGCAAGCGCAGTTTCAATATCATCCAACCATTGAGCCACGGTTTGTTGCCGGGCTTCAGGATCAGTCTGCATGCCACGGTGTAGAGCCTTATGGAACGCCTCAGGTAAATGAGTTCCCTCAGTTATCCAGGCTAAAAGTGCTGAGGCCGACCAAATATCGGCGCGGGTATCCACCACCCCTGCTTGGGTTTGTTCCGGCGGCCGAAATCCCGCCGTCCCACCTGATACGGTCAGCCCAGAGTTTAACGCCAGGTCTTTGCACATTCCTAAATCGGCCAATAACAGGCGTTCATCGGCGCGAATCAGCTGAGGTGACGACCCAAGTTGATCAGTGGAACCAGATTCGGCAGCCAGCAATATATTTCCGGGGTTTAGATCCCGATGCACTAATTGCGCAGCATGTACCGCCTTCAACGCATCAGCTAGCGGACGGGCCAAACTTAATACGTCGTCAATACTGGGTTGCCAGCCGTCTGCTCGCAGTACTTGGACACGATGGGCCAAGGTGCCACGGTCGGCTAATTCCAATACGAGAAATGGTTGCTGTTGCGATGACTCACCGATGTCGTGAACCGTAACCACGTGTTCGGAGGCGATACGACGTAGACTTCGACCTTCGGCAATGAATCGTTCACGGATTTCTGGGTTGAGGCTGTGGTTCTCGGCCAACATTTTGACCACCACGGTGTCATCAAGCTGTTGGTCAGCTGCCCGGTAAACCGTTGCAAACGACCCTACTCCCAGAACTTCGCCCAGCTGATACCGTCCAGCGCTCATTCGGCGTCTCCTGTGCTACGTAGGCGGGCGGCGACCATGGCTCGACCCCTGGCGATTTGGGCTTTGATCGTACCCTGGGCCCGATTCAACAGCTCAGCAATTTCTGCATACGAATGACCTTCAATATCCCGCAGCACCACGGGGGTTTGATAGATCTCAGGGAGTGACTCCAGGGCGTCACGCACGGTGGCTCGAGTAGCAATAATCGAGCTCATTCGTGCAGCAGGGGAAATATCGCCGTCATCTAACGGAACGGTTGCACGTTGCCGACGCAGATGATCCACTACTCGCCGTCGCACAATACTGTGGACCCAAGTGGTAACCTTGCTGCTACCGTTATAGGTGTCAATCGAATCAGCGATCGAGATCAGCGCATCTTGGCCGACATCATCCACCGCGGTGTGGTCCAGCAGGGCGGCACCGGCGAAACGACGGACTGTACCGGAAGCATCGAGCAGCTCAACAAGAAGTTCAACTGCTTGCGGTTTTGTTTTTGCATGATGAGCAATAAGTGCCAAGGCGTCATCTAATGAGGCCGAAGTAGCGGTAGCCAGCTCAGACGTTATTCGGCGTGCAGTAGAGAAATCGGCATTACATAATGCATGCTTTAACCCTACGAATGAGTCCTGTGCTTTTGAGGGCACATGATCGTTGGCTGGCATCATGCTACAAATTCTATTGGGATGCAGTGTACTTCGGTGAGCGTGTCCTAGTGTGTCCTACAACATTCGACCCGATGACGATGTCTTAGATGTCTATCCTTTCGGCTGGTTATCGTGCCGTTACACTGGCTGTACCATGCGTTGTGATACCAGGAGAGACCATGGAGATGACCCTCGACGAGTTTGAACAACTCACAAATGAAGTGTTCGACGGGCTCCCCGCCGAGGCTGTTGATGGGCTCGATAATGTCGCTTTCGTGGTTGAAGACCGCCCCAAAGACGGGTCGTTGGGCTTGCTGGGACTATACGAAGGGCACGATCGTTTTGCTCGTGCAGAATACGGTTACGGGCAGTTGCCAGACGTTATTGTGATCTACTGTGCGCCCATATTGGCCATCTGTGACAGTGCAGAGCAGGTCCGTTCCCAGGTGTATATAACGCTGCTGCATGAGATCGGACATTACTACGGTATGAGCGATGAACAGCTACACGAGCTTGGGTGGGCATGATCGTCTTGCTCTCAGCGCCGCTGAAGTTCTAATCAAAACATCGGCACACTGCGGGCTGAATGCACCTGCTGACAGTCAACAGAATCTTGATTCTAAAAGCTAGTGCTGTGGTATTCGCCTGGCGTTAGATCTAGCATGGTGCGAAAGGTTCAAAATTATTAGCGGCCAATCGCCGAGAATGCCGGCGATACGCCACTGAACGCTTAGGCATTGCCACTCAATTTGGCAATTCGTACTCCGTGACGACCAGTAAAAATTCGTATCTGATGTCGAGAATCCGAGAATATTCCCAAGCAGAAAAATACATAACCTGAGTAAAAGGCTGAACACCTTGAAAAACTCAGAACCAGAAGAATTTGAAACGTTTGAGACCGGAACCTATCTGCACGGCACAAAAGCCGAACTTCAGCCCGAGGATCTCCTTGTGCCTGGATACAAATCAAATTTCGTCAAAGAACTTCACGATCTGGCTAACCTGACGCGCCTTACCGACTCGTGGAGATCAAAACTCTAGGAGATGACATGAGCAAGGTTGTAATGCATAACGTGGTGTCGGTGGACGGGTTCATCGCCGACGAAAATGATAATCCCGGTCCACTGTTCGAATGGTACTTCAATGGGGAGCATGCGCTAAGAGCCGGCGAAATGGACAGTGTTGAGGAGGCCGTCGACGCGGGATACGACCCGAAACCCGATGGATTTGGCGTCTCGCAGGCATCGTATGATTACGTCCAGCCGATGTGGGACAGCATCGGATCGATGGTGATCGGACGCCGCCTATTCGATTTGACCAACGGTTGGGAGGGTAAGCCGCCTTCTGGCGAGCATGTGGTCGTGGTGTCCCACCGCGCTAAGCCACCAGGTTGGCACCCGGAAGCGTCCTATCATTTTTCCGAAAGAATCACTGACGCGATCGCGAAGGCGAAAGAACTTGCTGGGGATCGTACGGTGGCAGTTGCTGCTGGCGACGTCGGCGGTCAGGTTCTTGAATTGGGGCTCGTGGACGAAGTGGCTATGGATGTCGTGCCCGTCGTGTTCGGGTCCGGCAAACGTTATTTTGGTCCAGTAAACCGGCAACATCTGCTGGAGGACCCGGATGTGGTCATCAGGGGGAACCGAGTACTTCACCTGCGCTACCCGGTACGCCGCCCCGACGGCCCCACTAGTTGATGAGCTCGTGCAGAACGCTCCAGCGAGTATTAACTGGGCAAATCTGCTGCCGCGGAACACCAGGAGGTTGGTGCAACGCCGGGCCACAATCCACAACAAGACGGCTCTTTGCCTTGTTACCGTATCCCACAGTCTCTGCTATGCCAGTACACAAGTCAGTCATAGCAGTGTTGCTGAGGCGTGTTAATCCTCCTCCAGGATCCATGTGCGCTGTAAGGGGAGTTTGTTTTTGAGTTCGTCGGAGAGTTGCTCGTAGACGTCGAAGAGTTGATCGAGGATGTCTTCGGCTGTCCAGATGCGGATGCGGGTTCGCTGGTGCGTGAATTCTCGTTGGGCTTGCCTGCTTACACCGCCCCAAGCGACGAGGAGCCCTTGGTCTGCTTGGTGAGTGGAAATAGCGCCTTGCAGTCCCCGGACTACCGGAGCGCCGATGGCTGTGGGTTCGGATTTTACCTCTACGACGACGGTTGGGGAATCCAGTCCTAATGGTCCGGTGCCTGCAAGAATATCTACACCGCCGTCTGGGCCTGGTGGTGACACTTCGCAGACGTAACCTCGGGTGGTCAGGATTTCTGCGACTAAGTCAGTAAGTTTGTGGCCGGTGAAGTTTTCGACGATATGTGATCGGATACGGTCCCGGAGTGCTTCGACCGTAGGCCCTGGAACAGGATCAAGGATTTCAGCATCAGCTACCGGTTCACCAGCGGATGCTGCTGGTGATGTAGGTGTCGGTGGCGGGGCGGTGATGCCTGCTGTCCCAGGATCACCTCCCGTGTCTTTGATTGCCCGTAGCCGTTGTTCGGCGTGGTTTCTGGACGGACTAAAGAGGGTCAAGGCACTGTTGAGCGTATTAACTAGGTCATCTTTGAGTACTGCCCGAGAGATGTGTTCTTGAGACCAGTCAACTTTAATATGGTGTCGGCGTTCTTTATCAGGCTCGTCAGCGTCGTAGTTGTAGCCACTTGTGCACGTGCCTAGAACAAGTTGGCCGCTTCGTTTTAGTGGCATAATGATCAGATCGCCATTGTGAATGGTGTTGCGAAGCGCCCATAGTTGGCCGGTGAAGTTTGCTTTTCTACCCTTTGGCGCAGCGGGGTATGCTGCGTCGACCAGGGCACGAATATCATCACGAGTGGCGCAATCGGTGAGATCACCGACCTCAGGGAAGCCAACCCCAGCTCGGCCTGTGGCCAGGTTCCAGTCTTCGTTTTCTCCGCTAGCACCGGCCCGAATGACCCAAACGCTCATACAGTCTCCTTTTCTGGTTAATAGCACCGCTCTTATCGTAGATCTTCGCGGTAGTGGATGCAGTTGATCATCACGAACATATTGGATAGCTGCCTCGTTTTGCTCGTGCAGAATACGGTTACGGGCAGTTACCAGACGTTATTGCGATCTACCGTGCGCCCATATTGGCCATCTGTGACAATGCAGACCAGGTCCGTTCCCAGGTGTATATAACGCTGCTGCATGAGATCGGACATTACTACGGTATAAGTGATGAACAGCTACACGAGCTTGGGTGGGCATGATCGTTTACTGTGGTTAGGTAGCGACCAGAGAAACGTCTACGACGAGGAAAGCCAACATGAATCAGTATCAGCCATACCAGCAACCAAACTACCCGTATCAGCAACAACCCCCGCCGCCGAATAATCTTCCACCCTCCGGCTATGCCCCTCAGAACCCGTCAAATGAGGACCTTGGTAGCTGGGTTCTGACGGTATTTTTGACGATGATACCGCTGGTCAACATCGTTTACCTACTCGTGCTGGCTTTTGGTGACAACACGTCTATCGCCAAGGCGAACTTTGCCAGGGCAACGCTTATCTGGACGGCGGTGGGCATCGCCGTCAGTATTATTTTTGCGGTCCTGCTCGCCACTGCTGGGGTCTCGATCATAAACGAGGTCCTCAATGAGCATTCCAACGAGTTTAACCACTGAGCTCTAGACCGCGAACTTCGGAATATTTAAGGACAGCCCCATTATGGAAGACATTATCTAATCCACTGCGATCTCATCAATCGGATGACTAATACTTTACGCTCTTTATCAACTCCCAATGAATCTAGGGTGTCTTAGCCCATCCATGCTGCTGGAGATCCTAGGTAGTTATTGAAGCTGCGTCGAAAACAATCCGACAGGCCGCTTACCAACGTTTCGGGCGCGATCAACCTATCGCCCAACTTCCCTGTCAAACATGACCGTTCTCGTGGCCTTTTAACAAACTCTGCGAGAGAACATGAGCTTTTTGGTGCTCAAATTCACCATGAGTAATAACTTCTCTAACTTTTCAGGCACCTGGACATGTTTTGTTGGAACGACTTCAGCCCCGGTTGGCTGCCTGCTGATGAGACGCGCAATAATCGCTGCAACTATCAAAGCATTGCCAATACAAGTAATAACCCATGGATGGTTTGTTACTGCGTCCAAGACTTCAATACAGTGAGCTTCCGTGCCATATATATCGGATAATATGTCGGTAAACTGCGCTACCGTCAAGTCTGGAACCAAGGCGGATCCACAGTTATTAATTTGCTGAAGCAGCAAGATGGACCCTATAACTGCTGTCAGTCCAACCATCCCGCCAAGCCACCTTGGGGCCACACTTTATGGAGCCGCAGTTCTGTCTACTCGCATACTTTCCCGGTCTATTAAATTAATTCTACAACTGCCTACAACTCGCACGCCTAGTTAACCTGCGCAATTTGATTAGTCCTGCTTGGATACGGACGGCAATCAGCGCAAGACCTCTCTTGTGCTCTTTAAATAGGATGAACGTCTTTCTAACCTTCTGCCAGATTGCCCCTACCCGCGCCCTAGCGCTGTATATAAGGTTTGACGCAACACTTCCAAGGGTGCTGCAACTTGGGTTTCAGGGGCTCCTATCAACCGTGGCCTGGGCTTGCTTGTATTCTTTTGCTCCGAGTTTGGGCATACCTACTACCGCATTGCTGCCAGACGCTCTATACACTGGGGAGTTGTCTTGTCACAGAGTATAGCTTGAGAAAGCTGACGATAAGACGGCCACAGATGCGATAACCAGCGGCTCTTGCACTACGTCGGTTTTGAGCTATTTCTAGCTCAGGAATTATAAGATGCCATGTGTCCAAGCCAGTGTAACGGTAGTTACAGCGTTGGAGGCCAACTTCTCCTGAACTCACGCAGACAAGCAGTCCTGAAGATAAAAACGACGTGTCATGTCGTTCTATTATTGGTCTATGGGAGCAGATTTGTTTATCTCGTACGCATGGACGACCCCAGAGCATCGAGAATGGGTTCGACTATTGGCGTCTTGTTTGAAAGCCGTGGGCTATGATGTGTTAATCGACGTAGACGTAGACTACGGGAACGATTTAAATGGGTTTATGCGTACGGCAATAGAATGTCGTCACGTACTGGTTGTGGCCGATGAAAACTACGTTGACCGTGCTGAGAATATGCCAGAATCGGGCGTCGGTATTGAAACAAGATGGTTCTCAGATGTCTACTGGCAGAAACCACCAACCTGGCTTTCGATCCTGTATAAGGACAATCCAGCTTTCAAACGTCCTTCTTGGATGCAAGACTCTAACCCAAAAGGTCACTCATTCAATGTGAACCACGAGGCACAGGACTTCCCAGGTAGTTATCAAATCGAAGATCTTTGGCGGTGGATCGAAGGCCTGTCAGCTAATCGCGACCATATGGTTAGTATGGCCACACTTCGCCAGCGGGTCAAACGACTTGAAGAGATTGATCAATTGCGGGATCCCAACACATGGAGTAATCCGTCTCTAAACGCTGAGGTGTGTTTCAAATACAACCGCTCTCCTCGAAATATATTTTCCCTGGGGTATGGACAATTTGGCTTTGATATTGACATTTCTGGGTGTGGTGCCGACTCTGTCTATGTGTACCGGGACCATGTTCATGCTGTCGGAATCAACCGCACAACAACCACTGAACATCAAGCACTAGGGGAGCAACTAAGCCCCGGTCGAACCGTCACAGCGAATGTGGGAGATCAGGTCATCCTGCAGAACAAGCAAGGAGCGCTTTGTCTCGTCGATATCCTCGAGGTTCAACGGGAGGAAACATCCCCGACTTGGGTTGAAGCGTTTGTTCGCTTTAGCTATCGAGTGCTGCTGGATACCTAGGATGCTGATGAGCTCGTGATACAACCAAAAAAGCGTCTAAGCGGATATACCCAGTTTCTGGGATTTTACAGTCGTACCGTCTATTGGGGGTTGCAGGCAATTGCAGCGATCAACTGGACTAGTGGGTAAGAAGCTGTATTTTGTAACACATTGCTGAGGGAGGGGAAAATCATCCTGGCAACGACTGGAACAAGTCGACCGTGGGTGGGATACATCTCGCCACTGCTAGTGTTTATTGGCTTCACGGCACTACTCACAACGTTTGCGGACGTATTTTACGAGCACTATGGATGGTTACTCTTCACAGGGCTAGTGAGCATAACGCTAGGGCTCATACTTCAAAACCGCAGAACACCTGAACCCTTACAACCAGTATCTGTGACTAAACCCAGGACAATCTGGTGGCTGTGGGTCATCGGGTACCTCACTTCTATCGTTGTGCTGCCTCGGGTTGACTGGCACGGTCCCTGGCTCGTAGTGCTGTTTTTGTTTGTGGCAATTATCGCAGCGTTGAGCTCAGCTGTCTCTGTGCACCGTCAACAAGCAATACGAGAGCAATACTGCAGAAACAATGAAACCTCAGCATGAAGTGCCCCGGTAAGCCCCATTCCAGCGATATTTAATCGGTCAATTGAGCAATTGTGTGAGACGACGTCGCTTTAACTAAAGGCAGCTTCCCCGGTGAGTTTTTGCCCCACGATCAGGGTATGGACTTCATCGGTGCCCTCATAGGTGCGAACTGATTCCAGGTTGTTCGCGTGACGTAGCGGTGAATAATCCCCGGTGATTCCGTTACCACCAAGAATAGTGCGGCATTTTCGGGCGATATCGATGGCCACACGAACGTTGTCGAGCTTGGCCATTGAAATCTGGTGTAGATCCATGGTTCCGGCGTCGTTGGCCCGACCCAATTGCAGCGCCATCAGCTGGCCCTTATTCAAAGCTATGGTCATATCGGCCAGTTTCTTTTGGGTCAGCTGGTAAGCGGTAAGTGGTTTGCCGAATTGCATGCGCGTTGACGCATAATCCAGTGCAGCTTCAATTGAGTCGCGAGCCGCACCAAGTGCGCCCCAGGCAATGCCGTAGCGGGCTTCATTTAGACAAGCAAATGGTCCGCGTAGGCCCGGGTTATGCGGCAGGATGGCATCAATTGGCAGATGCGCATCGTCGAGGTAGACGTCGCACTGTAGTGACGCTCGCATGGAAAGTTTCTGCTCGATTGCCTCTGCCCGGAACCCCAGGGTCTCGGCTGGCACAATGAACCCTCGTACCACCGTGGCATCATCGGGTTTGCCATCATTTTTCGGGTGCACCCCGGCAGCTTTGGCATCAGCCACTGAGACTTTGGCCCAAATAATGGTGATATTTGCGATGCTGGCCAATCCGATCCAACGTTTTGCTCCGTTGAGTACCCATTCGCCATCGACCAGTTTGGCGTGTGTGGTCATAGCTGATGGATCAGATCCGGCGGTCGGTTCGGTGAGACCAAATGCACCAATGACTTCACCTTTGGCCATTTGTGGCAGCCAGGTTTGTTTTTGTTCTTCGGAACCGTTTTTGGCAATGGCCGTCATCGCTAGGGAGCCCTGCACTGAAATCACGGTGCGCAACCCCGAGTCGCCGGCTTCCATTTCCTGCATCGCTACGCCATATTCCACGGCGGAACGGCCAGCGCAACCGTAGCCTTCAATGTGCATTCCGAAGAGCCCGAGTTCGGCCATTTCGGGGATCAATTCGGTGGGCAGGTAGGCATCGTCGAACCACTTGGCAATGTTGGGGCGCACGCGTCGGTTAACGAAATCCGCAACGGTATCGCGAACTTCAAGTTCCTGCTCGGTCAGCATTGAGGCGATATTGAAGAGATCTGTTTTCGACAAGGGTGCGCTCCATCGGGTAGTTGCAGTTGGCAGTACGTGACGATTTTCACGTTAGCCAACCTGCAAAACCTGGGCAATAACCCCCGGTCATCATTGCCCAAAATGGCGGTAATCAATGTCGTTCCAGCATAGAAGTTGAATATCCAGTTTGTGCACGCTCACTATAGAGGGCATGAGCATTGAAACGAGAGCTACCTCACAGGGAGTGCTAGACGGCGTCGTCGTCGCAGATTTCTCCCGGGTTTTAGCCGGCCCCTATGCCACCATGTTGTTGGCTGATATGGGCGCCACCGTTATTAAAGTTGAATCCCCCGGTGGTGACGATACCCGCGCATGGCAGCCACCGGTGCGCGATGAGATGGCCACCTATTTTTTATCGGTGAACCGAAATAAACACGCCATCGCCCTGGATCTAAAAGACGACGACGATCTGGCTACCGCCCACAACCTACTGGCCAAGGCCGATGTATTCATCGAGAACTGGAAACCAGGCGGGCTCACCAAATTCGGGATGGATCCGGATGCGGTAGCTGAGCGCTACCCACACCTGGTGCACGCCTCGATTACTGGTTTCGGTACAACCGGTGGTGCACATTTGCCCGGTTATGACCTATTGGCTCAAGCGGCATCCGGGCTGATGGATATCACCGGTGAACCCGAGTCACCCGGCCAAAAAGCTGGCGTGGCGATTTTTGATGTGGTCACCGGTCTACACGCCACCGTCGGAATTTTAGGGGCACTGCAAGAACGCGAGCACAGCGGTAAAGGCCAACACATTGCGGTCAACTTGATGTCTTCGGCCTTATCAGGGCTCGTTAACCAAACTTCAGCCTATGCTGCCGGGGGAGTGGTCCCCACCCGAATGGGTAATGATCATCCCTCGCTTGCCCCGTATGGGCCTTTTGCCGCCTCGGATCAGCCACTTATTATCGCCGTCGGCAATGATGGACAATTCGTTCGGCTGGCCACCGCCCTAGGTGCTGAACACCTGGCCAAAGACGAACGCTATGCCACTAACCCGGCCCGCAACCAGCACCGCGAACAACTTCGCGCTGAACTTGAGCATTATTTGCAGCACAACACCGCAAGCCGGTGGGTTGAAGAACTGCGTGAAGCCGGTATCCCCTGTTCGGAGGTGTTCACGATTGCCCAGGGTGTGGAATTTGCCAGCGAGATTGGTCTTGATCCTGTGCAATCTACCGGGGATGAGCAGATCCCCACGATCAAACATCCGGTGGAGTATTCACGCAGCCAAGTCACCTATGACAAAGCACCACCCAAACTCAATGAGGACGCCCAGGAAATCCTGGATTGGCTCAACACTTATACCGCATCACATCCTGGAAGGGCTTCATAGCTATGACCAAGACAATTGAGCATGCCGATAAGGTATCACTGGCAAGAACTCTTTCAAATAAAGATGTTTTAGCACTTGGCTTTGGAGCCATGATTGGTTTCGGCTGGGTGGTGTTAACCAAAGGCTGGCTCTTGGATGCCGGCCCGGGTGGCGCCGCACTGGCCTTTGTGGTCGGCGGGATTATCATGGCATTCGTCGGCCTGGTTTATGCTGAACTTACTTCGGCGATGCCCAAAGCCGGTGGCGCACACAATTTTATTCTGCGCGCTCGTGGTCCGCATGGCGCCTTTATCGGGTCCTGGGGTTTTATTGGCGGTTACGTTACCATTATCGCTTTCGAGGCGGTGGCTGTCCCCAACACCGTGGAATATATTTGGCCGCAAATTAATCAGGTGCCATTGTGGACCGTGGCTGGATTCGAAGTTAATCTGACATGGGCATTAATCGGGGTGGCCACTGCGATCGTATTGACCTGGATCAATATTCGTGGCACCAAAATTGCCGGCATGGTGCAAACCTTCGTGGTGGTGTTTTTGCTGTTGGTTGGGCTGATGCTGCTCACCGGAGCCTTTACCGGTGGTGAAGCCCGCAATCTGGAACCGATGTTTACCCCAGGGGTCAGCGGATTCTTTGCGGTCATGATCGCCGTGCCGTTCTTATTTGTGGGTTTCGACGTCATCCCGCAGTCGGCCGAGGAGGCCAAGGTTCCTGCCCGCCAGGTCGGAAAGCTCGTGGTCATTTCCGTCATCATGGCAACCATTTGGTATGTGATGGTTATTTTCACCTCGGCAATGGGGCTGTCGAGTGAACAGGTGGCAGGCTCGCATTTGGCTACCGCCGACGCCGTCTATAATATGTTCAATTCGCAGATCGCAGCGAACTTTTTGATCGCCGGCGGTTTGGCGGGCATTCTGACCACCTGGAACTCGCTGCTTATCGGCGCATCCCGAATGATTTACGCGCTATCTCGTACTGGCATGCTGCCAAAGTGGTTGGCTAAACTGCATCCGAAATATAAAACACCGGTCAACGCACTGCTTCTGCTGGGTATCATCTCATGTGTGGCACCATTTTTCGGTACGGCACTATTGGACTGGATGGTCGAATCCGGTTCACCCATGATCGTGATTACCTACATGCTGGTAGCAGTATCGTTTTTGATCCTACGACGCCGGGAACCAAATATGGACCGGCCGCTACGGGTTGGTGGCTCCGGTCGCGGCGGTGAGGCTATCGGCTGGTTCGCAGTGGTGCTGACGATCGCACTTTTGGCCCAATACCTTCCTGGTATGCCGGCGCAACTGGGCTGGCAGCCGTGGGTAATTTTCCTTGCCTGGTGGTTTGCCGGGGCATTTTTCTACTACCGTCTACCGCGCGGCATTCGTGCCGGAGAAGACGTTGAAGAACGATTGGCCCGAGCGATGCAGGAACGAGAACGCCAACGCATCACCTCGGCAAGGGTGGAAAAACACTAGGATCGCATGCTCGAAGTATCCTCACCCGCAGACCTAGTGAGCACTGGAGCTACAGTCCGGTCTGATTCACTCCATACTCGGCTTGGGCTTGGGTGAAACCCTCAAATACTAGCTGTTCGATCAGTTCTGAACGCGAAAACGATGAGAAGTCCAGATAGTCTTCCGCCATTTCGGCAGCCTGTTCGTTCCAGTCGACGCTCACACTATCGGCAGCATTGGTGGCATCAGCATTCGAAAAGCCCTCAAACTCGAGTTGTTCGATCAACCCGGTATGTGAAAAAGCTGAGGCATCGAGGTAGCTTTCGGCCGATTTGACGGCTTGTTCACTCCAATCAACGCTGAGGCTATCAACTGCCCAGGTCGCATCCGCATTCGAATAGCCTTCAAACTCCAGTTGATCGATCAGCCCACTGCGCGAAAAGGCTGAGACATCGAGATAGCTTTCTGCCTGGTCCAGCGCGTTTTGTTGGCTAACGGATCCGGATGCAGTTTCCTCTGGGGCCTCCGAGGTTGGCTCTGGGCTGGTTTCCTCTTCTGTTGGCGTCGTATCTTGGGTCGGTGTCTCTTGCGTTGGGGTCGGCTCCGGCGTCGGCGTGGGATCCTCTGTTTCACTCGGTGTCTCCGATGGGGTGGAAGTAGCAGAGGTTTCCGGTGTGGTGCGAGACGGCGAAGGACTGGTTTGAGTTTTCTCCGTTTTGGGAGACGATGGCTCATCGTCGTTGCCTATCGTGAACCCACCGATAGCTGTTGAGACGACGCAAATCAAAATGCCTAGGCCACCGGTAATGATGCCGGTGATACTCATCCCTTTGGATTGTAGTTTCCGCAGCGCGACGACGCCCAAGACCACCGCAACCGTACCGATGACCAGACTGCCAATTGGCACGGGGCTGAGAAGCAGTGCCAGGATTCCGGTGACCAGTGAGGCTATGGCTAGACCTTTGGGAACCTTCGGTTTGGTGGACGGCGGTATGACATCCGGTGGCGGTGGTGGCGGAAAGTATCCCTGGGTCACGGTGTGCTCCACTCAAGCTTGAACAGTATAATTATCGGACTCTAGCCCAGGCTGCTTTATCTGAGGAAGCTTTGCTGGACCCTTTACCGAGTACAAGACTCAACCAAAAAGCTCTTGCGCCGTGTCAATGACAGTTTGGAGTACCGGATTCATCGCATCGCGACGCCACACCAACCGTAACGGTAGGGGAGTATTGGCCGGGTCTTCAATGGTTAGGAACTTCACGTCGTCGGCGGGTACGGATGAGGCAACGGATGACAGCGTCAACGACGCGCCCATGCCCACACCCACCAGCAGCATCACCGTCCAGGAATCCGGCACCGTCTGATTGCGCCGCGGTATAAACCCGGCGTTCAATGACAGGTTACGGAAACGGTTCTGCAACGCAGAGTTTGATCCGCCGGGCAGGTTAATCCAGGCGTCTTGGGCAAGCTGGGCCATGTGGACGGCGCCCTGGCCAGCCAGCGGGTGATTTTTATGCACGGCGATAAGGACGTCGTCGTCACCCAAATGTAAGGAGTCCAAGTCCGAGGGTAAAAAGTCCCAGAGCCCGATGGCCAAATTTAGTGACTTATCAAGTACCTTTTTCAGTGAGTCATCGGCGAATTGGGAGGACTGCACTTCAAAACGTAACCGGGGGGCCTTGATCGCTAGTTGACGGGCCAGCGCGGCTACTTCAGCATTGGAACTGGCACCAGCAAACCCCAATGATACGGTGCCGATTTGCCCCGTCATCGTGGATTTCACAGACTCCACGGCACGATCTGCGGCCGCTACCAAATCGCGTGCAGGCTCAATGAGCGTCTGCCCGGCAACCGTGAGTTCAACCTGACGCGAGGTTCGACGAAACAGCTCGGCCCCCAGTGAACGCTCCAATTTTTGCACCAGCCGAGACAGTGGCGGCTGACCCATTTGGAGGCGCTGGGCGGCCCTGCCGAAGTGTAGTTCTTCGGCCAGCACCAAAAACGCCTTGGCTTCGGCAACTTCCATGTGACTTCCGTTCAGTGTGTGTGCTGCCTTAACCATAAACGCCAAATAAGAATTGTGTGACGTATTATGACGTCGCGAATATGACTGCCTTTGCTGGTGCACGTCGCGGGCCTTTAGTATTGTGAAAACCTAACCATTTAGAGCGACTGAGAGATCTGGCTCGTTGAAGTCGCAGCAACCCCGTGTCCCACGGACGGTGCTAAGGCCAGGAGCAATGGAGTGATTTCTTGCTTTCTTTACGTCATGTGTCCACTACCTTTAGTGCTAAAGGTAAAGAACCGATCACCGCGGTTGACGACGTCAGTCTGGATATTCCCACCGGCAGTATCCAGGGCATTATCGGATTTTCCGGGGCCGGCAAATCCACCCTGTTGCGCAACATGAACCTATTGGAGCGCCCCAGCAGCGGTGAAGTGCGCATTGCTGGTACCGATCTGATGCAGTTATCCGATGAACAACTGCGCCAAGCCCGCCACCAAATTGGCATGATCTTTCAGGGTTTCAACCTGGTAAATAACCACACCGTTGAGAAAAATGTGGAGTTATCTCTAAAATTCTCAGGTGTCAAGAATGCTGCCCAGCGACGCGCCCGCGCCGCTGAAGCCCTCGAAATTGTCGATATCGCCGATAAGGCCAAAGCCTATCCGGCACAACTATCCGGTGGACAACAACAACGCGTGGCTATCGCCCGTGCCTTGGCCACTCGTCCGCGCGTGCTGTTATGTGATGAACCCAGCTCGGCCTTGGACCCGTTCACCACGGCCACCCTGCTGCAATACTTGGCCGATATTAACCGGGAACTAGGCATCACCGTGGTGGTGGTGACCCACGAAATGGAAGTCATCAAAGCACTCACCGATCACGTGGCCGTCATGGAATCCGGGCGCATTGTAGAACGTTTTGCCGCCAGCCGCCTGCACGATAAGGACTTCACTCCGACGACGGCGATCGGGCGGTACCTCACCTCAGATGGAATCCACGTTGACCGCGGGCAGCCGGCACCCCAGGCACAGCCTGCAACGCAGATCCCGCGCGAACCCGCACTTATTTCGGGAGGTCAAGCCTAATGGATCGCATCATTGAACTGCGCCCCGAACTCGTTCAGGCAATGCTGGAAACCTTCGCCATGATTGGTGTGGCCATCCCCGTGGCCGTCCTATTGGGCACCCCGCTTGGAGTCTGGCTATTCGTCCACGCCCCCGGATCCATTGCGCCACAACCGCGACTCCACGCCGTGGTCAGCGGGCTGGTCAACATGTTGCGCTCATTTCCATTTCTCATCCTGCTGATCGCCATCATCCCGCTGACCCGCCTGCTGGTTGGCACCACTGTTGGTACCGCTGCAGCCATTGTGCCGTTGACCATCAACGCCATCCCATACTTTGCCCGTCTGGTTGAACAGAACATTACTCAGCTGGGCACCGGTGCTGTGGAAGCATCCCGGGCCATGGGAGCAACCCGCGGCCAAATTATCCGCAATGTCTTATTAGTAGATGCCCGGCCCGGCATCATCGGTTCACTGACGGTTACCACGGTTAGTTTCATTTCGTATTCGGCCATGGTGGGACTCGTTGGTGGTGGTGGCATCGGCGACTTCGCTATCCGCTACGGCTACTACCGATATGAGACCGCCGTCATGCTCGTGGCCGTGGTCCTCATGGTGCTACTGGTGAGCCTGGTCCAGTGGGGCGGTAACCGACTCGTACGCGTTACTGATAAACGCATCTAAGGCCTCGGCAATCACCACACCGCAATTACAAATTTCTCATCCCTGAGGTTTCCCTTGACATTTTTTCTTGCCCGAATTCAGCGTGCCATCCTGCAACGTCGTCGTAAACTCACCGCAGGTGCCAGTGTCCTAATGGCCCTGGCTCTGACCAGTTGCGGTTTGGCCGGTGCCGATGACGAGGATAAAACCATCAGCATCATCGTCACCGAATCCGCACCATTCCAAGAGCCCACCGAAATCGCCAAAGAACTACTGGCCGAAGAAGGCTGGGAGTTACAACCCACCTATGTCACCGATATCGTCCAGCCCAACCAGGTTGTTTCACAGGGCGAATACGATGCAAACTTCTTCCAGCACCTAGCCTATTTGCGTCAGTTCAATGCAGATAACGACACCGATGTCGAACCGGCATTTTCCAGTTATTATCAACAATCCGGTATCTTTTCCCTCAACTACGACTCGCTTGACGACCTGCCCGATGGTGCAGAAATCGCGTTGCCCGTGGATACTGCAAATAATGGCCGAGGCATCAAACTTTTGGCCGAACACGGGTTATTGGAAATTGATGAATCGATCCCCGTGACGTCCCTGTCGCAGTCCGATATCGTCGAAAATCCGCATAATTTTGAGTTCGTTGAAGTTGACCAACAATCTACAGCGCACACCTTGTCCGATGTAGACGCCGGTTTTGTATTTTCCCGTCTGGTGGCAGAAGCCGGCCACGACGTGCACGAAACCGCGCTGGCATTAGAGGAGGACGAGGACGTTCGCCACCCGTATACCAATGTGGTAGCCGTCCAGCCAGGCGACCAAGACAGTGCAAAAACCCAGGCTTTACAAGAGGCTTACCAATCGCCGGAAGTCCAAGAGTGGATGGAAGATTATTTGGACGGCGTCTTGGAATACAACGATGAGGTCACTACCGATAATGCCCCAGAGGTTTGGGAAACATTTACCGCAGAATAATGCCTCGAATGCTCCGCAGAAAGATGAACAACATGCTCAACACCCACCAAATTCGTTACCGACGCGGCTTTGCCCTATCAGCTAGCGTTGGCCTTGTTATGACCGGCTGCGGTTTGGCCGGTGCCGATGACGAGGATAAAACCATCAGCATCATCGTCACCGAATCCGCGCCATATCAAGAACCTACTGAAATCGTAAAAGATGTATTGGCCGAGGATGGCTGGACACTGGATACCACCTACGTCACCGATATTATTCAACCCAATAATGTGGTCTCGGAAGGTGAATACGACGCCAACTACTTCCAAAACGCCGCCTATTTGCGTCAGTTCAACGCCGATAACGACACCGATGTTGCCCCAGCCTTTTCGGTTTACTACGCGCCGTCCGGTATCTTTTCCCTCAAACATGACAGTCTTGAAGACCTGCCCGACGGCGCACAAATATCCTTACCGGTAGATACCGCCAATAACGGTCGTGGCATCAAAATCCTTGCGGATGCCGGGCTGCTTGAAGTTGACGAATCGGTGCCGGTCACCGAATTATCCCAGGCAGATATCACGGCGAATCCGCACGATTTTGAGTTCGTTGAAGTCGACCAGCAATCTACTGCCCAAACCCTACCGGATGTGGATGCCGGCTTCTCCTTTACCCGTTTGGTAGTTGAAGCCGACTATGACCTCGATGAGGTGACACTGGAACTGGAGCCGGAACTTGAAGACACCTTGCCCTACTCGATTGTGGTGGGGGTACAACCGGGCCAGCAAGATACCGAAAAAACTCGTGCCCTACAGGAGGCCTACCAGTCCGAGGAGGTTGAAGCTTGGTTCGATGAGTATTTGGAAGGGTCCGTGGAGTTTACCGATGAATACACAATCGACAATATTGACGAACCCTGGGAAACCTTTGTCGCAGAATAAACCGCATAATAACAGGAGCACACCGTGTCACAGCCTCGCCGTCCACTGATCTTATCGGCCTTCATGATGAACACCACCAGTCATATTCTGGGTGGCGTATGGCGTAACGATGAGGCCCAACAACACCGGTTCAACGAATTGCAACACTGGGTTGACCTGGTACAAACCCTGGAAAACGGGGGATTCGATATCGCGTTTTTTGCCGATGTGGTCGGGGTATACGGCGATCACGAAGGCGGTTGGGCCTCCCATCTGCGCCGCGGCCTACAAATCCCGGCCAATGACCCACTGGTATTACTATCGGCACTGGCGGCCACCACTCAGCGCATTGGGTTGGCACTCACCTCGTCGGTTATCCAAACTCACCCGTATACCTTTGCCCGCCAGCTCAGTACCCTAGACCATCTGAGCGGGGGACGGGTCGGCTGGAACGTGGTTACCTCCGCCCTTGAAAACGCTCACCGAAATTACGGTGGTACCGGGCTGGCACAACATGGTGACCGCTATGATCGGGCTGAAGAATACCTTGAGGTGTGCTACAAACTCTGGGAAGGTTCCTGGGACGACGACGCACTGTTAGCTGATAAAACCTTAGAGCATGATCGCGGCATAGGATTGCATGCCGATCCGGCAAAGGTCGCAAAAATTCATCACAGCAGCGCAAACTATCAGGTGGAAGGCCCGCATTTATCTTCCCCCTCCCCGCAGCGGACCCCGCTGCTCTTCCAGGCTGGCTCGTCACCCAGAGGTAGAGATGTGGCCGCACAACATGCCGAAGCAACATTTTCCATGGCACCCCAGCGCAAACAAGCACAAGAACACGCCGCAGATGTACGTCGTCGTGCCGTAGCATTCGGGCGTCGGGGACAAGATGTGAAGTTTATTCAAGGATTATCTTTTGTCATTGGTTCCACCGAGGCGGAAGCTGCAGCTAAAGCAGCTGAGCTCGACGAATCCTTAGATGACCACGCGCTGATCGCCCATACTGGCGGTAGCCTGGGCATCGATATGGGTTATTTACCCCTGGATACGCCCATCGGTGAGCTGAGGACCGAGGGGGCCCGCGGTCATCTGGCTGAATTACAGAAAATGACTCCCGACGGCACCATGACCGTCCGTGACCTGGCACGCTTCCGAGCCCAGGCAACGCGGATTACCGGTACTCCGGAACAAATTGTGGATGAACTGGAAGCCTGGCAGGACGCCGGTATTGACGGGGTCAACGTCATTAATGCCACCCTGCCGGGTAGCTATGTGGAATTCATTGACCACATCATTCCCGAACTGCGCCGCCGCGGTATGGCCCGCAGTGCCGAAGACCTGCAACTACAAAACGGTGTCACGCTTCGAAGCCGCTTTACCGGGGCTGATCGGCTTCCTGCTTCGCATCCGGCAGCACAGTATCGTGGCGCATTTTCCGATTACAGTGCGGCGGCCACCGAGCGCAGCAAGGCAGATGTCTTGGGCGTCAACCTGTCCGGTGCGACGTCGTCGTCGGACTAATGTAGTGTCGACCACGTTTTTAACCACAGGAGGAAGAATGTCGCAGGCACCTGCCAATGCTCTGGAACTCAGCATCGAACTGCGCTGGTCGGATCAGGACATGATGGGCCATGTTAATAATGCCCGGATCATGACTCTGGTTGAAGAAGCACGTATTCGGGCCATGGAACAATTTCAGCGCAAAGCCGGTTCCGATGAGCCATTTGGCGCGGTGTTGCGGACGACTTCCACCGAATTCTTTCGTCCCGTGATGTACCCCGACGACGTCGTCATACGTATTTGGGTGTCACGGATCGGCAACACTTCCTTTGAGATGCAACATGAATTGAGCCAAAACGGCAAAGTGGCGGTTACCGTTGAGGCGGTTGTGGTGATGTTTTCCAATGACCAACAACCCACACCGATCAGCCAAAATGTGCGGGACGTTTTGGAAACAGTCATGGCATAACGTACCGAGACGTGGCGTAATTCATCCAAAACCGCGGTTTCTTAGAGTTTCACCGGACTTAAGCTAAAACTCGCAACGGGTTCATATTGCCTTCCTAACTTGGCATGTGTCATCATCACAAACAAGTAGAAGGAAGTTGTATGAAACGCGCCTGGTTAGGTAGAAGCACCGGCACACTTTTGGCAGCCCTGGCATTGGTGGGTTGCGCCGAAGCCGCCGGTGATGCAACCGGCATACGCGAAGCTACCGGAGACGTGAGCGAACACGGTGGTGCTCGCCGTGTGGATGGCGATCAGCAGCAAGCCCTTGAAGAGGCGATTTCGGAATCTGAGGCCAAAAACGTCATCCTGTTGATCGGCGATGGGATGGGGGATTCGGAAATCACGGTGGCGCGCAACTATGCCGAGGGTGCAGGCGGAACGTTCAAGGGCATCGATGCGCTACCGGTAACCGGCCAATATACCCACTACGCCCTGGACGACGACGGTAAACCCAATTATGTGACCGATTCAGCGGCGTCGGGCACTGCGTGGGCAACCGGTACGAAAACCACCAACGGCGCGATCTCGGTGGATATTCACGGCGAACCCCAGCCCACACTGTTGGAATTGGCCAAAGAAAACGGGTTAGCCACCGGCAACGTGACGACCTCAGAAATTCAGGACGCGACCCCCGCCGTCCAGGGGGCACACGTTGATCAGCGGAAGTGTTACGGCCCCGATGACGAGGAGGAATGTGGCGACGACGCTCTAGATCAGGGCGGATCCGGTTCCATTTCTGAACAGTTGTTAGACACCCGCGCCGATGTCACCCTGGGCGGGGGAGCCGAGTCCTTTGAACAACAGGCCCGTGCTGGGGATTGGGAAGGCACCAAGTTGATCGAGCAGGCTCAGCAGCGCGGCTACCAATTGCCTACCACCCTGGATGAGCTCGAAGCCGTCACCGAAGCCAATCAAGATGCCCCCGTGCTGGGGTTATTTGCCGACGGGAATATGCCCGTGCGGTGGCAGGGCGATGAAGCGGAGCAACAAGGGTACTTAGACGACCCCATCGAATGCGCGGACAACCCAGAGCGGACAGCCGATATGCCAGATTTGGGGCAGCTAACCTCACATGCCATTGACCTGCTCAGCACCAACGAGGACGGCTTCTTTTTGCAAGTTGAAGGTGCCTCGATCGATAAACAAAATCATGAGGCCAATGTGTGTGGCCAAATTGGCGAAACCGTTGATCTTGATGAAGCCGTGCAGCAGGCTTTGGAGTTTGCTGAAGAAGACGGTGAAACACTGGTGCTTGTCACCGCCGACCATGCGCACACTTCACAAATAGTTGGCAACGTAGGGCAGGACGAAATAACTGAGCTGGCCGAGGAAGAAGACATTTCCTACGACGACGCCGCCGAGATCGTCTACCCGGGGCTATCACGAAAACTCACCACCGCTGACGGCAGCGAGATGACGGTCGCCTATGCCACTTCCGAGGATTCGGAAGCGTACTCCCAGGGCCACACCGGAGCGCAATTACGCATCGCCGCCTACGGGCCCGGCGCCGCAAATGTCAGCGGGCTAACCGATCAGACCGACGTCTTCTTCACCATCAGCCGGGCTCTAGGGATCGACCAGTAATCCATCCCTAGAGCAACCCGAGTGCCCAACAGGTTAATGGAACGCATAATAATGTCGTGGCCGGGATCCAACGAGTCCCAGACTGGTTCGTCACGACGGCGCAGGTTCCGTTCAGCCGGTTGGGCTATTCGGGTTGGCAAATACTTCAGTACAGTATTGGAATAGCCTAGTGCCTCGAGGCTTTTGTGGGCTGGCTCCGGGCCATACCGGGTTCAACCGGCCATCTGAAATAATCTCAACTACTGCGACGTCTTCTGCGGTACGAATATGGTTTTCGCGCGGTTGCAAAACCAGTACGTTCGGCCTGTTAAATTTGTTTTAGCGCCCAAATATATCGTTGGTCCGTACCCCCCTCTCATCAAGTAGTCGGCTAAAAATCCCATACGTGGCAAGTGTGAGCCCACTTTCTTTGCAGCTAGTACACGGGCTGGTGAAGGCTGTGGAAAATCTGAATCGTTGGCAATGTTATCCACAAAAAGTGCGACACACCATATTCAAAGACTGAAAGTATGTTAAAACAACACAAATAATAGTAGACATATTAATAAATATAAAACAACATATAAAACTGCTTGCTATGTATGGTGTTCTGCGATACAATAGAACCAAGAAACCACTTTTATCCCACTACTCCCGTTCTCCTGTCATTCATGTTCTAGGTTCCTACTACTCCTAATTTCTTTCTCAGCGCTCGCAGGAGGACACCGTGAAACTGACCTCGCTACTACCGAATATCGGTGCGCCAATCTCTACTGCGCTCATAAACGAAAATGAGATTGATGAGGCAAGTGTCGGTGAGTTACTACATGCTGGAGTGCTGTTAATTAAGCAAGCTGCACAGAGGATCTCTGATCCGGCTACTTATAACGAAGTACCTACATTTACAACTGCCGGCGGCGCAGACTGGAATGGTCTGGAGTCAGTGGTTATTTCGCCTGATACAGCCGGTGAGCGGACGCATGACGCACCGACACCGCCAGAGAATTACTATGACACGTTGCAGGCCCTGGGGTTGCTTTTCAAACAGGCAGAGCGTTCCACGGAATCCGCGCTGACGCACTTTACCAGTTTTGTAGAAGCATCAATGCGGTCACAGTCCAAATACTTTGGGACACCAGCTGATGAAAAGCCTTTTGGTGATACGAAACAATACTTGCGCCAGACCATGCAATGGTCAGCGTCGAAAGCGGGAAAATATATCGATCGTGCCTCGGCGCTAACCCATACGCCAGGTAGCGACCCTGAACTGCATGCTTCGCAACCAAAATTCCCTTCAATCGCTGAAGCCTTTGTCGAAGGCCGCATCCCGGGTGAGAACGTGGATCGGATCATCGCTTTAGACAATGATCTCACCAAATACGCTACTGAAGTTGGCGAATCCAGAGATTTTAAAGATGCTGTCTTGGTTGCTTTTGAACCCACCCTGGTTGAAGCCGGTGAAGCAGCGAGCCCAGAAGAATTGGGCAAAGCGAAAAAGCACTGGATGGACCGTGTGGCATATGAAATGAATGCTGATGGGCCCTCTCCATCAGAGGCGCTACGTAAACAGCCGGATAACGCGATAAAAACCAAAGATTTTCCCACCGGAGGTGGCAGGATCTGGATGGATGCGACTCCCGCTGTGTACGCAACATTTAAAAACTTTGGGCTCCACATGCTGAACTTTGACGGAACCCCACCAGACATCCCGCAAGATCTTGCTGATTTCCTACGTGACTATAAAGAGAATGATGACAACGGCGGTACAGCCGCATCCGATAATCATCCTGGCAATTTCAATGAGATCCCCTTACCAACGGACAGGGATCAAGTACTGGGTGAAGACGTTGGTGGCAGGCCGTATACCGACGAAGAACTCTCGTCGATCGAGCAACTAACTGCTGGGCAAAAACTTGGGGCAATGCTGATAGGCATGTTCAATACCTTGTTACGCATGGACCCCAAAGACATAGGCATTAAGAAATCCCACGGTGCCTCGGCACAACTTATTATTGTCCAAGATATACAAACGGCACATCTTACCCTGGGTGCGCCACCAATGCCATCGGACGCTCAACGGCCACCCGGTCCAGCAGGGATCTTAGCGCCGGTGATAAAACGACCCAACCCAGATACTCCCGAACACCCGCCAGATGACGTTGATTTCTCCGGTCCGGTAAACCCGGTAGCGTGGACGACCTTTCAATCTACAGCAGTCAATATTGGACCCATGCATCCGCAGGATGCTGACATCCTATGTTGCGATAGCGAATTGGTTGGCCAAATCTGGAATGGTCCAGACACCGTGCTGAACCAGAAACGCACTCAGCGGTTATTCACCACGGCACAGCGGCGAGCCATCCTCGCCAGAGACCGCGGTTGCCAAGCCCCAGGGTGTAGTGTGCCCGCAGTATATTGCGATATCCACCATATTAAAGATTGGTTGGCCGGCGGGTTGACTAGTGAAAGAAACGCGACCACCCTCTGCCCATCCCACCACGCAGCCGTTCACATTGGGAAATGGAGAATCCGACGTGTTGAAGGGCTGACCTACTTTCAACCGGCTCCCTGGCTAGATCCATACCAGCCATTACTTCGCAACCTGTACTGGAATACCTAAAACGGAGGCGGTGGACATTACATCCACCGCCTCCAGAAGCCTCACTCGCTGGTCAGGCCCTCAACCGGAGACATCTTGGCTGCCCGACGTGACGGAGCGACCGAGGCAACTAGCCCGGCAATTACTGCCACGGCGATAACCCCGAGAACCTCAAGCCACGGCCACGTGACATGCACCGGCCCAGTTGAGCCCTGGCTCTCGCCAATCTCCGAAAAGATCGCTACCGAACCAGCCCATCCATAGAACATGCCTAACAGGCTTCCCAGAATGGCACCTACCGCCGAAATTAACACGGCCTCCCACGACAACATCGCACGCAAACCGCGTTTTGTTAGCCCCAGCGCTCGCATCAAAGCGTTCTCACGGGTACGTTCCATTGCTGATAATGCCAGGGTATTGGCAACACCAACGAACGCAATCAACACCGAAATACCCAGCAACCCAATGACAGTCAGCATCACCACATCAATGGCCTGCTGGTATACAGTGCGCGTCATTAATGGTGAGCTTATGTCTCCAGCCGAAACTTCCGAACTAGCAGCCATAGTGGTGATCAGTTCCTGAAGATCATTCTGCGACATGTCCTGATTATCCACCTTGAGCCACACAGTAGCCGGACCGGTAACATCGCCACCAAGTTCTTCAGCAGTTGCTTCTGATACCAACGGAGTAACCGATGACAACTGCGACCGGACAACATCGAGATCCTGCTCGCCGTCCTCGGTGGAAACCGTCAATGTATCGCCCTCATAAGTATTGGGCACCAACACCGTACCGGGCTCCTTCAGGGCCTGGGCATCGGCGTCGTCGATACCAGCAGAGACATCGGCCACCTGCTGCACATCAGCACTCATGACCTGATCGGTATCCGACCATGGCTCATCGAGCGTAGCTACCGGATATAACGGGGCAGCATTGGAAATACCAGCAGTATCGGCCAACTCATCAGTCACGCTGGCAACCTCGGCGGTATCCGATGCATCGACTTGTGTCAGCTGCGCGTAGATATCAACCGGATAATTATTGGCCAACAGTTCATCAGTGTTGTGCTGCGCGGTACGACCACCGGTCAAAATCATGGCCACAAGGGCGGTCCCCACCACCAGTGCGGTGGCGGTTGCCGCGGTGCGCGAACGATTCCGCACAGCATTGAGTTGCGCTATCTTGCCGGGGATACCGGTAGACCGCGACAACCAACCCAACCCGTAAACTGTACCGGGAACGAATAACACACCTAGTGCCAAAACACCAATAAACGACACGGCACCAGCCAAAATTGCCGGCAGGATCTGCCCGTTGAGCGCCCATAGAACCAGCCCGGTGGTACCGGCCACGAACAGCACGGCCCCCAAAATCAAACGGAATTTACCGGCTTTGGAACCCAGCGTGACAGCAGGAACCGGACGCATTGCCTCCAGCGGCGAAACACGCATCGCGTGCGAGGCCGGCAACCACGAGGCAACCACGGTAATTACCACCCCGGCAACCAGCACCCAAATAATCGAGGCATCCATACCAAAGGTGGCCCCGGCCATCCAATTTCGGGCAAGCGCTAGCAGCCCAAACATCAGACCGACGGCCGCCAAAATACCGACGACGGACCCGATGAGCCCAATCAGTACCGATTCGGCCAATACAGCCTTACGGATCTGGCCCCGGGTGGCACCCAACACTCGCTGCAGGGCGTATTGTCTGGTGCGCTGGGCAACCAAAACCGAGAACGTATTATTGATGACCAACATCATCACTAATAAGGCGATCGCAGAAAAACCACCCAAGACGACACCGATGGCGTCAAAGCCCAAGGAATCCACAAGTTCGTCGGAAATTTGGACATCCGGGGTGTTCACGGTCGCCGGAATACCCGCAGCATCCAGGGCATTTTGTACGGCATCTCGGACCTGATCAATATCGCCGTCCACCCGCAGTAACGCCATCGTGTAGGTCGGCGAATCGCCGGCTAGTGCCTTGAGCGTATCGGCGGTTGTGTAGGCGGTAATTACCCCGGCAGTCGTTGGATCCATGGAGGTATCGATGACCCCCGAGACGCTGTACTGTTGTTCGGATTCATCGCTGAGATCGCGAAAGGTCACAGAATCTCCCACCGACACATCATGGCGCTTGGCGGCTTCAGCATCGATGGTGACCTCATCATCGTTCTGCGGCAACTCGCCGTCAACCATCGGAGCAGCAATCAGCGAGGCATCATCCGGGCGGTTGGTCGCGGAAACATAATCGGCGTCGGAGTTATAGGTACCCTGTTGTTCTGAGTCCTCCGGTAGCGCCATGGCGGTGGCGGCACTGGCCAGCGGGTAGACTTCCTGAACCCCGGAGAGATCTTCCAGACTACCGGGCTGATCCATCGTACCGGCCAGATCGTAAAAGGCCGTATCCTCATCCCATAAGACGTCATTATCCGCCGAAATGAGCAGGTCGGCGTTGGCGTAGGTGGAACCTAGCATCTGCTTAGTGGTTTCTTTGGCAGACGAGGTCACCAGTAGCGAACCTGCCAGGAACATGGTGCCCAGCACGATCGCCAGCAGCACGGCAACGTAGCGGCGCGGTTGTAAACGCAGTTGACTGGTAGCAAGTTTCCACATGGTTATTCACCCAACTCCGCCAGGGCGGCCAGTACTGCGTCAGCCGTTGGGTTGTCGAGTTCACCCTCGATTGCGCCGTCTTTGAGCAAAATGACCTTATCGGCGTAGCTGGCGGCATGCGGATCGTGGGTGACCATGATGATGGTCTGACCCATCTCGCGGGCGCTGGTAGCCAACAGTTCCAACACCTCGGCGCCGGTGGTTGAATCCAGTGCGCCCGTGGGTTCATCGGCAAAGACGACGGCGGGGCGGGTCAACAGTGCACGTGCCACGGCGACACGTTGTTGTTGCCCACCTGAAAGCTGGTGGGGCTTATGGGTCAACCGTTCGGTTAGGCCCAGCGTCTTAACGATCTGATTGAACCAGTCCTGATCGACTTTTTTGCCGGCCAAATCCAGCGGAAGCACAATATTTTCGCGCGCATTCAAAGTTGGCACCAGGTTGAACGCCTGGAAAATGAACCCGATGTGGCTGCGTCGTAGCACCGTCAATTCACGATCGCTCATGCCGGTGATCACCGTGGAATTGACGGCCACCTGGCCCGAATCGACCGTATCGAGGCCGGCCAGGCAGTGCATAAGCGTAGACTTGCCGGACCCTGATGGCCCCATAATGGCGGTGAAGTCGCCGGGCCGAAACGCCACAGAAACCTCATTGAGTGCTGCGACTTTCGTATCGGCGGCGCCGAATGTTTTGGTTATGCTTTGGGCTGCTACGGCAGCCGGTTGCGTATTAATCGTCATGTTTCCAGGGTGCCCGCTGACAACCCTGGAAACATCCGCAAGCGGTACGATCTATTAGGAAAAAATCTCGTTCTTCAGGATGAGATTGATGACGACGATCGTGCCGACGACGTTTTGACGGGTTCGCCCTTCTGGATGGTGATTTGCCAGGAGGCCTCACCGGTTTCGTGAAAATCGGTGACCTCGTGGCCGTCGTCTACGGCCCATTGCGGGATGGTCTCGGTGCCTTGGGTGCAATCAAAGTCGATGACCAAGTGTTGTCCGGGGGCTAATTCGGCTATGGCGTCCTTCGCCTCAAGTAGCGGGAAGGGGCACACCGCGCCCAGTGAATCTAACGCGAAATAGCCATCACCAAGATCGCGGGCCGTCGTCGTATCGAGACTGGGCATATTGACCGCCTGTACTCCGACAAAGCTTGCAGCAGGATTGCCCGGAGTGGCGGGGGCACTAGTGCGGTTGGTAGCTTGGGTGGTTTTTGCGGGTTTTGCGGGTTTGAGCCAGAATTTAGCTCCGACGCCAATACCAACGGCGATGAATACTAGGGCAACCCAACCCTGAAAACTAAACAGACTGGTTTCCACCATGCCGTTGCCCACCGTGCAACCACCGGCCAGTGACGCGCCGACACCCATGAGCATACCGCCGGCCACGGAGCGTACTGCCGTGGTGGCATCGGGCACCCGAATGCGGAACTCACCGGTAACTTTGGCGGCAATGAACGCGCCAACCAGCAGGCCCAACACAAGCATGACACCCCAGTCGATGTAGCTATTTTCGCCGGTGACCGAGTATTGCAGCGTATTGGCCGTTGGGGTGGTAATGCCCAGACCGCTATTGCGTCCGCTGGCTGCCGATAGTGGCCAAGCAATTACGCCCAGCAGCCCCACCAGTGCGCCCGCGGTATACAGCGACAACGGACGTTTCCACGCCGGCCGGTTGCCTAGTCGTGCCACTTGCGGCGCTTTGGCGTTCTGAGCCTGAAAATGGCGTACCAGAATGATGGTGAGCACACTGATTGCAATGGCGAACCACCAAGCCGAGATACCAAATGCCTCGGGTAGCGTGGTCAGGCCGGTGTCCCAGGATTTCATCCAGTCGTTGAAGCCGGCCAGCGCCCCGGTTTTCATCATTGCAGCCGACAGTGCGTACATTGCCAGCGCGATCCAGGAACCCACCAGGCCCTCGGCGGAGCGGTACCAGGTGCCAGAAGCACAACCACCGGCCAAGATAATGCCCAACCCGAACAGAAAACCACCGACGACGACGGCGCCGGGTGCAAACGTACTGTATTCCGGGGAAATGACGCCGGTGGAGGTCAGCGCGGCAAGCCCGACCGCGTGGATAGAGATGACGATAAGCAGCGCAACAAATGTGCGCCAGGAGCGCTGCATGAAAATGTCACGAATCATGCCGGTGACGCAAAATCTGCCGCGCTGCATCACAACGCCCAGTACGGCACCGACTACTAAACCGGTAAGAATCATGGGTACCTGCCTTTCGGTGACCACGGGATTTGAGTTGCTAAAAGCCTAGGAGGGGGCAAAAATCGCGCCAAAAGTTTCGACAAAAATCTTAACTAAACGTCATAAAACCTGGTTCATGGGCCGTTTCTTGTCATTCACGTGCCGCAGGTGCAGGCGTATGATAGTGGGCTGACCCCGTTGGTGGAAGGTGAGTGTTTTCGTGTCCGTGGTGCTGGCTGCCGTACCCGTTGTCGTGGTGATTGGGCTGCTACTAACGCGACTGCCCGCATGGGTGCCACCGGTTGCCGGGGTTGCGACCGCTATCGCCGTTGGACTGGGCGTTCTGGATGCGAACGTGGATGAACTGGTCGGTACGGTGGGTGACTCGTTGGTGACGATGCTGAAAGTGCTGGCCATCATTGGCGGCGGTGTCACGCTAGCGCGGACCATGGATCGTACCGGGGCGCAAAAACAGTTGGCTGACTGGCTGGCTGCCGGGGGCGCCTCACTGGGCTCGGCCCTGTTAATGGCCAACGGTGTGGTGCCGTTTATGGAAGCGGTAACCGGTTTCGGTGTGTCACTAATTATCGGGTTGCCATTGACCCTGGCCTTCGGCTTCAACGCCTATCATGCCGCGTTGATTACCCTGATGGGCATCGCTATTGGGCCGTGGGGTTCGATGGGGCCCGGCACCCTATTGGGCGCTGAACTGGCAGGCCAGAGTTTGACTGGTATGGGCATCGCCTCTGCCGTCGCCAACTTCCCGGCATTTATTATTTCCGGTGCCGTTGCCGCATTTGTGGCCGCCAGAGCGGCAAAAGTTACCGGTGCGAAACGGCTGGGCTATCTGGGTATCGGGGCATTGTCCGGGCTGGTATTGGCCGTATTGGTGTTCAGCTCCAACGTGCTGCTTGGCACCCCGGTGGCCGGTGCGGTGGCTTCAGCGCTGGTGTCACTGGGATGGTTGTTGGTAACGCGGAAAGGTAAGCTGCGGCCCGGTCCCGGCGGATCCATTATCCCGTATGCGGTGTTGGTGGTGGGCACCATTGCCGGACAATTACTGGCCGGCATGCTACCAATCGGTTGGTTATCCGAAGTGATTTCTAGCCCGGCACTTTACGCATTCACCGGCGTGGGAGTGGCCTTGGCGCAGTATCGGCGTCCCACTCCAGGTCTAGCCCCGGATGCCTGGCGTTTATGGTTGAACACCGGGGTGCCTACCGCGTTGTATATTTGTTTCGGCGTCGTTATGCAGGGCGGCCATATCGCCGAAACACTAGCCCAATCACTGGCCGATTTAGGCGACGGGTATATCTTTTTGATGCCCGTCATCGGGGCATTAGGCGGGTATATGACTGCTTCCGGAACCGGCACCAACGCGATGTTTGGTCCCACCCAGGTTGCCGTTGGTACGCAATTGGATATTCACCCGCAATGGTCGATGGCCTTGAATAACGCGGCCGGGTGTTGGGGTACAATCGCTTCGCCGGCGCGTATTGAATTGGCCTATCAGTTGGCCGTGGGCCCGTCGATGCAGGACGAGGGACCACATGTGACTCGCGGCCGGTTGCTGGCCGTTACGATTCCGGTACTGGCGGTAACCGCTATGTGCTGGGGGATTCTGGCGTATTTTCTGCTGCCAGGGCTGGCTGCGGTCTAACAGGTTTGGCTGCGGTCTAAGCGGCAAGGAGCGTATCAGGTATTGTTTGGATTATGGCGCTGTTTCGGCGTCGTCTTTGAACGCATTGAACACTAAATACACCACGGCGATGGCGATCAGTACGATACCAACCACAAATGTGGGTAATGAAAAATAGCCGGTGAAAAAGTTAATCGCCAACGATGAGCCCATCACTAGACCACCGATTATCAGTAACAGTGTCATGCCTACCGTGGCGGGTTTTGCACGGCGTGGGTTTGCCAAATCTTTTTCGCTCAAGCCTCTGCGTGGTTCCATACCCGCCATTATCGTCCGGGCCGCAGCACTACACAATTCCGGTGCGGTAGGCGAACACGACGGCTTGCACCCGATCCCGCGCCCCCAATTTGGTGAGCACTTTGCCCACATGGGTTTTCACCGTGGTGGCCGAAACGAAGAGTTTGGCGGCAATTTCGGCGTTAGACAGTCCGGCCGCCATGGCTTCAAGCACTTCGCGCTCGCGGGCGGTTAGGGTGGCCAGCGCCGCCAGATCGCCATCATTTTCCGCTGACGGCGTGGCACGTTTGGGGGTCACCAAGTGTTCCAGCAGGCGTTTGGTAGTGGACGGCGCGATCACGGCGTCTCCGTGATAGACCGAATCGATAGCGGTTAATAATTGTTCGGGCGGGGCATCCTTGAGCAAAAACCCGCTGGCCCCGGCGTCGATGGCATCCAGTGCGTACTGGTCTAAATCAAAGGTAGTGAGCATAATGATTTTGATTCCGGGGTTGTGCTCTAGCAGGGCCTTGGTTGCAGCAATGCCATCCATGATCGGCATGCGAACATCCATCAGGACGACGTCGGCGGAGCGGATATGCGCCGAGTTCACAGCCTGCTGCCCGTCGGAGGCCTCGCCGGTGACCGTAAGATCCTCGCGCGAATTGATCAGCATGGACAGTCCGGATCGGATGAGCTGCTGGTCGTCAACGATAGCCACTTTGATTGTCATGTTATCCATTCTCATAGGGTAAATGCGCGTGTACTCGGAACCCGCCGGAGGCTTTGGGCCCGGCGGAAAATGACCCATCATATAGTGCGGTGCGTTCTCGCATGCCCACCAGACCCTGCCCGGCGTGATCCGTTTCGGTGGTGCCCTGGCCGTCGTCGTCAACGGTCACCGATACACCGGTATCGCGCCAGGTTAGTGTGACCGTTGCGCTGGCGTTATTGCCCGCATGCCGGGACACGTTTGTCAGGGCCTCCTGGACGATGCGATACAACACCAGTTCGGCACCCTCGGCTATGTGGCGCCCGGTTTCGCCGGATTCGTGCAGGGTCACATTCAAACCGGATAGTTGCACGGTGGCGATCAGTTGGGGCAGATCGGCTAGACCGGGCTGCGGTATAGTTTCGACAGCGTCGGTATCGCGGAGTACCCCGAGCAGTCGCCGCATCTGCTGGAGCGCCTCGCGGCCGGTATCGGCGATGGTCTCTAAGGTATTCGAGGCGATATCCGGGTTGGTCTTGGCCGCGTATCGTCCGCCATCCGCCTGCGAAATCACCACCTGCAACGAGTGGGCAACAATATCGTGTAGCTCTCTAGCGATGCGATTGCGCTCATCGGCGGCGGCCAGTTCGCGTTCTTGCCGGGCTTCAACGCGCAGTTGTTCGGCGCGGGTTTGTAGGGTTTCCAAGCGGATGCGCCGGGTGCGTTGCACATTGCCAATCGCCCAGAACAACACGACCAGGGCGATGACCGGGATGCTGATGGGCAGCGCATATTTCAGCCCCGGTCCTTCATATAGTTCACCCTGACTGTAAGTACCGGCCCAAAAATGTGGCACCGCAGCCATTTTGGCGGCAAAGAGTAATGCCCCAACCAGGGCAGTAATGAAGCCAGAAACTGAGGCCCACATGGGGGCCAAATGCGCCAGATTCTGGACGGTGAGCACCACCATAATCATCGATGGCACCATATCCGGGCCAAGGAATAAATGCACCAGGGAACCAACGACGACGACGGCTGCCGAAGCCACCGGGTTGGTGCGCCGGAAAATCCATGGCGCCATGTGCAACACGAGGATAGTGATTATCACGGTCTGCAGCACCCATTGCGGCCAATGGCGGACGATAACGGGGAAGGAGGTTACCGTCAGGGAGTCCACCGAGAGCAGCAGGGTCAGCCCTAATAACGGTACAATAATGAGCCCGTCGGTGATGCGCGGATGCTGGTGCCAAAACCGGGTTGCTCGTTCAAAGACTTTCACTAACGACCCGCCAGCCACTGCACAATATCGGCGGCCGGGCCGGTGCGTGCTTGAAGATAGCCGGTGCCGGCAAATAGGTGGGTAAAACGTGGGTCACGGGCTTCAATGGCGGCGCGTTTGATCGGACTGGTCAGTGCGTTGACTTCCGGGTAGGCGGCCGGCGCGTCTAGTGCAAGTAAGTCATTGACCAGCGAGCGTGAAACCCGGCCCGAAAAGGCACGGGTCAGCGCGGTGGTACCCGATCGATCATGTTGCAGCATGTACCGGTGTAGGGGGTTACTGCCGGCCTCATCGGTGAGTAAAAGTGCTGTACCAACTGCTGCGGCAACAGCACCGTGGTTCAGCACGGTTTCAACGTCGTCCGGCGTCATAATCCCACCGGCAGCAATGACTGGGGCGTCAACGGTAATGTTTTCCAGCAGCTGGAGCAGCGGTGTATCTTCCGGATTGGCCAATGGATCGTGTACTGAGCGGTGCCCGCCGGCCTCTGGGCCTTGAACTACTAGAAAATCGGCGCCGCGCGCCGCCGCGGTGCTGGCTTCAGCCACTGTTGTTACCGTTACGCCCACCTGAGTACCGGATGCATGCAGCCGGTCAAAAACTTCCGGGGCCGGTAGCCCGAAGGTGAAGGATACGATGGGCCATTGGCCGGCCACCCCAAGTTTGGCATCCCAGTCGTCGGTGACCGATTCACCGGCTTGTTCAACGCTTGGGATTTCAACATCAAGCTGGGCGGCCAGTGGCAAGAGCTTTTGCCGGTATGCTGTGAGCTTTTCGGTGCGCTGCTTACGCGATTGGGCCTGGTCTACTGCGGTATTGGCAACATCGGGCACAAATAGGTTCACCCCGATATTGCCGGTATCCGCAACCGAGCGATACTGTTGGGCGATAAGCGCCGCCGTCTTATTGCCACCCGCCAAAAATCCAAGGGCACCGGTCGATGCCACGGCCGCCGCTAATTCGGGGGTCGAAGGGCCACCGGCCATTGGTGCGGCAACGATTGGGTGCTGAAAGTCCATGTTTCCCTCCGGCTGATGCTGGTTCAATGCGCCACCAAGTCTAAAACGATCCGGCGCTGAACCGAAGAGTAACGGGGCGCACCACACACTGCC
>DXHA01000077.1 GCA_019113675.1 Candidatus Yaniella excrementigallinarum | reverse complement strand
CCGGAAGCTAAGACTCACAGCGCCGATGGTACTGCAACCGGGAGGTTGTGGGAGAGTAGGACACTGCCGGACTTTGTTTAGTAGGGTGGGAGCCCCTCTTTGGTTGGTTACCGGTCCCCCGGTTTGTGGGGTGGTGGCCTTCGAGGGGTTCCCACCCCTTTTTTTGTTTAACCAACCACCCCACACAGGGTGGACACGAGATTTAAAGGTTTAGAGTAGGCTGGTCCGATTTGTTTGCCCCAGTGTCAATGTGACACACAATACCGTTGTGTGCTTTAGAATATGTCCATGGTTGAAATCCAAAATGCTCATTGGACCCAAATGCGTCACGAGACTGCATATAATATCGCCCGGCTCCGGTACCGTGTTTACACTATGGAGCAAGGCATAACCACCGTGGAAGAGCTGGATGGGCGAGACCTTGAACCAACCACGCAAGTTTGGTGGATCCAAATTGAGGGTGTTCCAGTGTCGACGCTCCGCGTTCTGCGAGAAAGCCCTCACACGCGCTCTATCGGTAGGGTAGCTACAGATAAAAATTTCAGAGGTCATGGTCTAGCAAGTGCTCTCATTCGTGCAGTATTAGCGTATTATCCAGATCAGCGTCTGACTATGCATGCTCAATCGCATTTAGAAGACTGGTACGAGACATTCGGCCTTAAACGTGTAGGTGAGCCGTTTTATGAGGCCGGTCTGGAACACATAACGATGGCTCGAGAGCCTATGCTCCCACAAGACGGGACTCTTGGTGTCGATACCGAGCTTGGCGCGGTCAATGAAGACACTCCATCAGACGTAGACCACGGCACCCCAGAACCCGGTACACCACAGTATTTTGAAGATCTTCAGCGTCGTTACCGAATGCGACGCAGCCGAAAATCTAAGTGAAGCCTTCGGCTCTGTAACAGTACCTAAATGTTTGGTGCTAGAATTGAGCAAGCAATTAAGCTTTGTTAGACGGGGTGTGGCGCAGTTTGGTAGCGCGCGTCGTTCGGGACGACGAAGTCGCAGGTTCAAATCCTGTCACCCCGACACAGTATTGTTGCTATACCAACCACTGGACTAATTGAGTATTCGGAACAAGATCAATCAAAGCAGAAGTGTTACTTTTCAGTGGCTAAAGGCTCGTTGCGAACAGAGCTCTTAGGACCTCGTGCTGAATTGATCAGAATTAATCAGATTTCTGGAGCTGTTTCTTTAGCTGGTCTGCAGTAGCTGCAACATTGAAAAACGTGGTTCCAGGTTCCAAATGACAGCCAGAGGCTAGCGAATTTGCAATCACTGGATCAAAACCCAAGGCAGCAACAAAGTCAGCCACTTTCTGGGCTGCCACAGCATCGTTGGAAGCGATACCAGCTGCGGGCAATTGCTGAGTGCGTGGAGCATCCATCGCCCAATGGGAGATATGGTTTAATGCTTTGACTACTTCGGCCGAGCGAAAATGTTCCGCTAGTGCCTCTGACGAACTTAATCCAGAATTCAATCGGGTCTGCAACCAGGCAGGTAGTGGTTCGTTGTCCCAGCGGTTGGTTGCATCGATCAGTATTTTATTATCGACCCAGATAGGATCCACGTCGTCGAGATCCTCTTGGGGCACTGCCAGCACGATGAGCTTAACACCTTCAGCAATGTCTTCTGCGTACACTCCGCTGGCTGACGGAGCGTACTGCAACAGATGATAATGCATTTGTCGCGGAGAGCGGGTCGAAGCAATCTGGACCTCAATACCGCTTCGAGCTGCTGAACGGGCAATAGCCGTTCCGGCCCGTCCGGCACCGAGAATACCAATTCGATTAAATGATGGCATTACGTTGGGCTCCAAGACCTGAAATTCTTGTTTCTACAACATCGCCGGCTTTTAGCCAAGGACGGCGTCCAGTTTCATCGCGCATTGCCAAGGCAACGCCACCGGGAGTGCCGGTGAGAATTATATCGCCGGGCAGCAGTGTAATCAGTTGAGACAAATATTCGATGAGTTCCGCCACGCCAAAGACGAGATCGTTGACGGAATCGTCTTGTCGTACTTCTCCATTGACCAAGGTGGTTAGTTGAGCATCAGAGTCAAACTCGTCTGGGGTCACCATCCATGGGCCCACCGGGGTAGTGGCTTCAAAGATTTTGCCCTGCATCCATTCATCGGTTCTGCCCTGCAAACCACGAAGTGAAATATCATTACTGACTGCATAACCAGCTACATGACGGTCTGCGTGGCTTTTGGGGATGTTCCGACCGGGCGCTCCGATGATAACAGCAAGTTCACCTTCATAATCCAAGCGATGGTCGATTTCTGGTACCTCGATATCGGCAAACGCAGCGGTGAGGCTCTGGCCGTACTTGGCAAATACCGTAGGATAGTCCGGCAATTCAAGGCCGGTTTCTAGAATGTGATTGCGGTAGTTTAACCCGATACAGAAAATCTTTGACGGGTAGGGGATGAGTGTGTCGTAGGTGAAGTGGGAGACGTCTAAAATTTCGGCTGTACCATCGTTAGTAGCAGAGATAGCCGTCGTGACCGCAATGGCGCGGTCCTCTGGTGGCAGTGTGAGATAAGCACCGACGTCGCTAATACCCTCTAGTTGGACGGCATGGGTGGCGTACTCGGTGCCCGTCGCATCGGTAGCGGTTTCGGTAATTACTGCTGCAAACGTGGCGCCGGGCTTGTCAGGTCGCTCATGAGGCAACCGAAATGTAGCGATCTTCATGGTCTCAAGTTCACCATACTCCGGCGTTCTGCGGAACGACTTGTAACCGGGTTGCGCGCAACATACTACGCCTACCGTCAAATCCGCAACGAATAGCTGGCAATAGACTGTCAATCAGGGACAATAGAACTATGTTTGAACCCTTGGATTTGCAAACCCCGCAGTTGGCAGTTGGCCTTGGGTTTGTATTTGCGATTGCTGGTGCTGCGATTCTAGCTCATGCTGCTTGGCGTAAGCGCCGCCTCCGAGCCTGGAGCGAGGGAGATACCGGGCGGTTTGAAGGCATAGATTCTCGCGGCGAACGGGCAGATGCTCCTCGTGATGTACGGGTTGAAACTATAGCTGCTTTCATTGTCTTGGCACTCGGCGTCGGTGGCATTATCTACGGCATGATCGGAGAGGCTCGTCAAAACAGCTTGGTGGAGTCAAATACCATCGCCAAATACCCTGAGATTCAAGAAGTTGAACCGCAACAGTGGCGGGGCAATCTCCTGGAAGCCGAAGTGACAACCACTGATGGAGAACACGTGTCTGTTCGGATCGTATTCGATCCGGATACAGGCGAACCAGCAATCCAAGGAGACCACCCGGAGTTGAGCCATCAAGACTAGTTTCTTCAGCAAATGTACAGCTTATGTCGATATACTCTAAGTCGTTCAAAATTCAACTAGCTATCTTCGCTGAGGTAAAGGTTCATGGCTAAAAACAAATCAGCCCCTAGTTCTCGTGATGCGGCACGACAAGCACATGCCAACCAATTGGCTGCAGAAAAACGTCGTTCCCGTATTATCACGTGGACAATCGTCGGTGTGGTTGCAGCGGTAATTGCGATCATCGTCACCGTTGTGCTGATGAACTCTTCACGGTCAATCCCTGATGACGGTCCGGCTCCGTCGTCGGCGACAAGTGAGGGCGGTATCATGTATGACAAAGGTGTACCCGTTGAGGCTGATGGACCAGCAGAAGTCGATGCCACGACCGTAGATGAGCCAAATCCTGATACAGCTGGCGAAGTGCCAGATGAGGTTCCGGATGCTGATGCATCCGATATCATCATTTACGCTGATCCGAATTGCGTATATTGCGCGCAGTTTGAAGCAGAAAATTCTGAGGCGCTTGATGAGCTTGCCGAAGACGGGTATTCGATTGAATACCGTATTGTGAACTTTTTAGATAACCCCGGCACAGATAACTACTCATCACGTGCAGCAAATGCTATGGCCTGTATGGCTGAAGAACACCCGGAGCATGCTGGAGATTTCCTTCACGAAATATTTGACAGCTACAACAGTCACCAGGGCGCTGGGCTATCGAATGATGAACTTGAAACTATGGCTTCGGACCTGGGTGCAGATATAAGTGGTTGCCAGTCAGACAATACCTATCGCCCGTTTGTTAATTTCACTACCGCGAAGGCCACCGCAGCAGGTATTGCCGGCACTCCATCCGTTTGGGTCAATGGCGAGTACTATGAAAACACCGGCGACGGCGAGTCTTTCTCGGACTGGGCGAAGTCTCAGTTAGAAGACTAACCAGCTAAGTTTTAGTTTCTCATCTGTTTGGGCTAGACTAGTCTGGGTCGCAACGGCCACGGCTAGTTAGCCAGGCCTCCTTAGCTCAGCTGGCCAGAGCATCTGTCTTGTAAACAGAGGGTCGCCGGTTCGAATCCGGCAGGAGGCTCGAAGCTCAGATCATTGCAAACGTAGTGCTCTGAGCTTTTTTTCTTGCCACAAAGGGTGGGCTCTAAAAATAGCCGACTACACCGGTCACTCATCCGGTCTTTTTAAAATGCGCGTCTACAGAGCTGTGAGGCATGGCTTAATCGTGAGTGGACAGGTTGTTGGGTATGTGCGGGTCAGTTGCCGTGAGAATTCTGAAGACCCAGATCGCTGCTACCTTGAAAGTCTTGCGATAGAAGGTTTATACCGCGCCGAAGCGATACATCAAGAAAAAGTGATATAACTTTATGTTCCAAGTTTTTCGAATCTAGAGTCCTATTGCACTCATCAAACTGACTTAATAGACAGGATTCTGAGCTTATAAGTGAGAAGTCAAGTGTGGTCTTATAAATCTTAGGCTCGGTCCCGGACCAGGCGCTGTGAGAGGGAACTGCCGACGATCCTCTGGGAGCCGCTATTGGCTCTTTTCATTGGGCCGTAACGTCAGGGATCAGCGCCGCTGCGACATGCTGAGTAGTGTGAAAATGAGATATCTACCCATTGTGCGTTCGGACTGTTGATAGGCCTTGTTGCGTTGCCTGGTTTCTAGGCTTTCCACTGGCCAGCCTCTCTGTGACCATATACGTTATAGTCCCGGTTTTAATTACCCTCAGTACTTTCGCAATTTTTCGTGACGGCAAAAACCCTTCTACGACTAGAGGCAGGGTAGGTAGGTCCTCCAAGAGACAGATAAAAAATCGAGGTCTTCAACCTTGGACTACCCGCAGATCGGAGGTTGCCAGGTTACCATTATCGGCTATGGTGCCCTGGTAGCCGCGGAATCAGTCAGTGGTCCCGGATCCATCTAACAATTTTGGGTCGTCATCGTTGTCGTTAGATAGTTTCATCTGAGTTCAGGGTTTTAGGGTCACCGTATATTTTTGAGCGGGGCATGACTTTGACTACGCAGATCACCAGTGTGTCGTCGTGGTGTACGGTGATTGCCCGGTAGTAGCCTTTGGGTGCGGTGTAGCTGGGTTGCCCGACGAGAAACGGTATGGAGCATGCTGAGTCCTCAGTTCAATATGTCTTAGCAGAGTCCGGAGCAATATTCTAGAACGTAGTTAATGAGGTAACGGCAAAGGTATTAAGTAAGGAAAAAGAGGAGAGGGGGTTAGCAACACATCTCGGACACACTTTTCTGCCTATAACCCCAAAGTGTCGATTCAACGCTCATTCATACAAAACCCTCACTACCCGAGGACTTGAGGCGGGCAGTGAGGGTTTTGCGCACTCACGATCCAGCGATTTTCAGGCTGCTGGGGGCCCAGCTTTTTGATAATTCGACTTTGCCATGTGGCTTATGGGTCAGCCGGTGCATCGTCGTGCAAGGTGACCGTTACCACACTGGTTATTCTGCCTGTTATATTGATCGTTTGCAATACCGTAACGATCGGCTGCGGTGAACTTATTGAGTACTCTGTATTTAATAATTACCAGTGTGGCTGCGTCTGGGTCGTATCGGCAGCCCGATGTGTAAGGTGGAGGTCCGTCGTTGATTTTAGTTTCGTATGGAACTGCAGGGCATGAACGTAGGTGGTGCAATGGCCGATAAACGAGGGGCCGGGTCGGTTGCTCCGATTCAATCAGTAGATCGAGCTTTGCAGATATTGGAGTATTTGTCTGAAGTTCCTGAGCTTGGAACTTCTGATATAGCCCGAAAACTTGGTGTGCATCGTTCCACAGTTTCTCGGCTATTGGCCACTTTAGAGGCTCGGGATGTTGTTGAGCAGGTCACTGATCGGGGAGCGTACCGCTTAGGTCTGGGGTTGCTTCGGATGGCGTATCCGGTATCCACCCGTTTTGATTTGGCCCGTGACGGGCAAGCAGTTTGTGATGGACTAGCTGATGCTACACATGAGACATCCAATGCAGCCATACTCGATGAAGGGTATGCGGTCACCATCACTCAGAGTGCCGGACGCCAAATGGTGGGGGTAGCTGGCCAGTATGTTGGTCAACGTGCGCCACTTCATGCAACCTCGACCGGAAAGTTGCTACTAGCTCATGCTTCAGATCAAACATGGGAGCAGGTGGCCAGTGAGCCGCTAACGAGATTTACTGATGCCACATGTACTGATATTGCTCAATTAGCCGAGGAATTGGCCCTAATCCGTCACCGTGGTTGGTCGTCTGCAGTCGGAGAGTGGGAGGATGGCATTAATGCGCTGGCAGCACCGGTATATGATGCCACTGGTGTTTTGGTTGCTGTTGTCTCAGTTACTGCCCCAGATTTTCGGATGCCGGAAGCTGGTTTTGACGAATTTTTAGGTCATCTGAGGGTAGCGGCGCGTGATTTTCAAGCCCGGCTGGGGTTTTCTCCGATTGATCCGACGGCGCCCTAAGCTTTGTCTGAAATGGCGGCATTAAGCCACCTGGAATTCTCTTTACATGTGACGAGCGGCACAGGTAGAATGTGAGTATGTGATGCTTAATACGAAACATGCAGCACATTATGCAACAGTGAGAGTGGGTTCTTGCACATCGCTGCGGCTCGCTCTCCTACCTAAATGGGAGGCTTACCAATGAACTCAAATGTCCCTTCCGTTGATCAATCTGGTCGCAACGTTCCTATTAATCTGCGGCAGTCGGGGCCTACCTCGGTTGAAATGCTGATTGATACTCGAGTGCGGAAATCGCCATATTGGCATCTGTCTATGGAAGCTGGCTGCTGGCGGGCTTCGATTTACAACCGGATGTATCACCCCCGGGGCTATGTGCGCCCAGAAGATGGCGGTGCCATGGTCGAATACGAGGCGCTGGTCAATCACGTGACCCTGTGGAATGTGGCCGTTGAACGCCAAATCCAGGTTAAAGGTCCCGATGCCGAAGCTTTCGTCAACTTTGTGATTACCCGCGATGCTACAAAAATCCCCAAGATGCGTGCACGGTATGTCATCCTTTGCAACGAAGCAGGCGGGATCCTCAATGATCCGGTGCTATTGCGCATTGCTGAAGATGAATTCTGGTTTTCAATCTCAGATTCCGATCTGGAGCTGTGGCTGCAAGGGGTAAATGTCGGGCAACGGTTCGACGTCACGATTCAAGAAATTGATGTGGCTCCCGTGCAAATCCAAGGGCCGAAATCGGTCGATCTTATGACCGACCTGTTTGGAGACGCCGTTGCAGACATACCATTTTATGGCTTGATGGCAAGCGAAATATCCGGCCACGACGTCATCATTTCACAAACCGGTTTCTCCGGCGAAAAGGGGTACGAAATCTACCTCTATGATGCGTCCCAGCATGCTGAAGACTTGTGGAACGCCGTCCTGGTGGCCGGCGAGAAGCATCAGCTTGCGGTCATCGCACCGACCCACCACCGACGTATTGCAGCCGGTATTCTTTCGTGGGGCCAAGATATGGATCAAGAAGTTCTGCCGTTCCAAGTCAACCTTGCCTACCAAGTACCACGCAAAAAGGAGGCCGGTTACATCGGCAAAGCTGCGCTCGAAGCTGCCCGCGATGCCCTTGAAGTTGGCGTATATCCGTATACACATCAACTTGTCGGCATGATCATGGGCGGTGCTCCAATTGAAGAATACGCTCCAGATTTCTGGTTGATTTCGGAGGCCATAGACGCCGAGCCCACCGGTTATGTCACCTCGCCATGGTTTTCCCCAGAGCTTGGTCAGAATATCGCGATGGGGTTTGTGCCAGTTGGCAGTTCGTTTATTGGCACTGAACTGTGGGTCCACTTACCTGAACGCTACGCCGACGTCCCTGGCAGCCCAGTAGCAGCACAGATCGTTGAAGTTCCGTTTAGGGAATCAGTAAATCCCAACCAACGCGAAGTGCTGCGCGGTAAAGGAATGGATGCTGCGGTCTAACCTTCTTGGAAAGATTGTCTTATGAAAATTGAACAGCGAGACCCCGTACCTTGAGTAGACCAAGGTACGGGGTATTTTTTCTATCTGGGTTATGTACCCTTCGGCACGATATCGGGGGCCATCTAGAATTCGCTGGCGCGCCGTTGGCTCAGTTGGACCAGGCTGGTTGGTAATTGTTGTGTGGCATTATTGCCTTGGACAAGCCGCTCAATAAATTCTGTGATCCAGGGTGGTAATGGCTGCCAACCGGTAAAATATTTTTCCCGATTCGAAACCTGCTCGGCGTGATGGTAGGTGGTTCGGAGCGCCTGGGCGATCTCTCTTTCGGTGGCATCAACAAACAATTTTGCTCGTATCTCACCGTTGGTAATGGTGCGTTCGATAATGGGCAGGGTCCGCCAATGTTTGAACGCCGACGACGCAGCGTAGGCGCCACCACCCGCGTGATGCCGCGCTGAAGCGTTTACCAGCCACGCATATAAGAAATCGAACTGGCACAGCGAATTCAGCAGGGTGTCGGTTGTGCGACTCGTGTTGTGACGCAACTGAAAATCATGCAGCACATCTGGGCGTAACAGTGAATAGTTGCGGGCCCACGAGAGTCCTTCAGAAATCATGGTGCCATTATCGTCGTCGTTGCCACCATCGTTAGGTAATTGAGAGGAAAATGGGTATTGGTTGTGTGCCGACGCTTCAATCTGACCGTAGCGAATCCAGGAACTATATTGCGGGTGCGCGGGGGTGCGCTGGAATGGACGCAACACCAGCTGGGGGATAAGCTCCCAACACCCACATCGCACTGCTGCTGCTCCAAATAAGTAAGCAGCGACGACTGTTGCTGCCACCGTGTTTGGTGATTGTGCTGTTGAAGTGAATGCATCGTACATGGTCTCAAGGGTTTTGACCGCTAGTTCAAGGTCGTCAGCTAACATAGCCTCGCACCCCACACCTACCAGCCGTACCAATGGTTTGATGGGGTGGGTGGTCTGGACGATCTCCTCGCGGGCATTTTGTAAAAAGATCTTGAGCTCTGCACGATTACCGTGACGAATATTGGCCCGAATCGCACTGGAGAGCGCATCATCGGCTAGAAATGGTTCCAAAGGCACATTCACTTGACCACCGCCGGCCATGGCGTCGGCAAGTTTGGACATCAAAGAGTTCACGTCACTGGTGGCGGCTTCTTTGACTTGATGGTTGTGTTTAGCCAGGATGGCAGGCCAATCGCGGTAGCGTACCGGCACATTACCGGCGCCATCACGAATAAAGATCTCACCTGGACGAAACACCGTCCGAGTTTTCATCCGGCCTCGACCATTGGGTTGGTTGTATTGGCCCACAGTCATCATGGGAACTGGAAGACCGGTGCGCGTGGAGAAGATAGCAATAACGACCACGTCGCTACCATTGATTGTGTGAAGTTGAGACACCACTTCGATATCGGCCTCAATATATTTGCCGATCTTGTCGCGCAAGGTGGCGCCGTCAAACATCTGTGGATTTTTAATCCGCCAGGGTCGTTGTGGCAGCTTGCCGTCATCAGTGATGCCGACCAGGATATAGCCACCGGGTGGACGATTGGCCATGGCCACTGCGTCTTTGACGAAATCTAATTCATGTTTACGGTCGCGCAGATCGAGCTCGACTTTAAAATCCAGCTGGGTTTGTTCGCCGAGCCTTAGAAGTTCTTGAAGTTTTTCCTCGTCAGTTCTTCCATCCCATACCACTGCCATAAGTGATCCTTATCGTGTGAAGTTCCCTGGCCCTCCAACAGCGTTATTACTTGGGCCAGTATGTCTTCAAGATCAACGTTAGCGCAGGATTGCAACGAATTGACAGGGCGGACTGGGATTTTTCGGTTTTATTTGGCGACCTCTGGAATTACAAAAGCCCGGCCTGAGATGGCAATTGGTAGCATTGACGGGTGACAAAAATAGCGTCAATGTCACGCTATGCGTCCTGTGACGGCACCCGGGTTTCGCTTATATCTGAGACGTTTGTGGTACCGGAAAAAATGTGCAATTCTTATACAGTATTGACATTACGGATCCTTAGCTCAGCTGGTTAGAGCGTTCGCTTCACACGCGAGAGGTCGCTGGTTCGAGTCCAGTAGGATCCACAATTTCCCGGGAGCTTTGGCCCGGGATTTTTGCTTGAAGGGAGGGCATAGGTGGCCAACGACGAATACAGTGGGCAAGACGCTAATACCGACGCTGACGCAGAATCCACTGTTGACTCGGCACCAGAACAACAAGATCCCGATTCGGTTGAGCCATCACCTGAAGCCGGTATTATGCCCGTGGTCCGGCCTGCTGTTACCTTGCCGAACCCGGACGTGCAGGCCCGTCAAATTGCTCCGCAAGTTCCCGAGCCAGAAACCGCTCCGCAGGAGCCGGTTCCGACCTCAGTGTTATCTACCGGGGAGGAAGACACCGACACGGTCACACCGCTACGGGACCTTCCCAATGAGCAACAAGAAGCTGCCTATGCGCAAGAAAAAGTCGATCCGGATACTCGAAAATTTCCGACCTTAACGACCTGGCAACAAGCGTTTCAGCGTCCTGCGGATAGTCAAGCGCCCAGCGAGATTGATGAAAGCACCGACAGGGCTAGTTACCCCGGTGATTATGCCCCGCATACTGAACCGCTGCCCACCCAAGCAATTCGGCTTGCCGATCGACTACATGATTCTCCGTACCAGCTGACAGGTGCACGATATAAGGCAGCGGCCGAAGCTAAAGACGCGCATAACACCATGCTACTGGCGCTCAAGCTTGGCGAAACCATGTTCAAATTCGGCGCCGGCGCGCTGGAAGTTGAAACCTCCATCATCGTAGTGACACAAACATATGGCGTGTTTGACGCGGAAGTAGACATCACCAACCAGTCCATTTCGTTGAACTTCGCTCCTGCTGGGGCACCGCCTGCCACATACCAACGCGTAGTGCGGTCGTGGAGTTCTGATTATGGTGGCCTGGCTGATCTTCACCAATTGGTTTCAGGTATTGCCGCTGGTCAAGTTGAGCGCGACGATGCTCAGGCACAGTTGGCAGCGATTCGGCACCGACGCAAGACCTTTCCCCAGAGCGTGGCGTTTATTGCCAATGGCGTGTGGGCTTCAGCCTTCGTCATGTTTATTGGTGGCTCTTGGTTCTCTGCGCTATTGAGCCTGGGGGCCTCGACCTTGTCCATTGCGACGGTCTACCTGATTGGACGTTTGCGGGCACCGGAAGTATTCTCCACGATGGCAGGTGGAATTATGGCCACTGTGATCGCTTATGGCCTGTATTGGACGGAAATTTTTCGAGACCCAGCATTGATGATTACATCGGCGCTAATGCTGTTGGTGCCGAGTTTGCGAATTGTCTCTGCCGTCCAAGACGGTATCAACGGTTTCCCGATCACCTCGGCTGGACGCATCGTTTCTTCGGTGCTTATCTATGTTGGGGTGGTAGCGGGTATCGTGCTAAGTATCGTGGTGTTTGCCAAGTTGGGCGCACCAGCCATCGACGTTACTAAGATGCCAGATCACCAGTATCCCTATTGGTTCGTGGCCATTCTTGTCGGGATAGCCGCAATGGGGGCATCCATAGCAGACCAAACTCGCTGGCAACTCATTATCCCCACTGGGATGGTCTCAGTAATTGGCTACCTGGTCTATATTGCCGCCATTGAAATCGGTTTTGGGCCTAGCATCGCCCCGGCTGCTGCAGCCGTTGTGCTGGGGTTTTTTGCCCGCATTGTTGGGCTGAGTTTAGGGGCACCGCAACTCGTGATCGCGGTGCCAGCCAGTATTTTCTTACTGCCTGGGCTCATGATTTTCCGTGCCATGTATACCATGGGCTCCAATGTGGAAATGATGTCTGATGGTGTCGCAGGCCTTATACAAGGTTCGATCATTATCATGGCTATGGCCACCGGTCTAGTGCTGGGGGATTCTTTGGCGCGTCCATTCACATCAGGATTGAAAGCTAATGAGCGACGCAGCATTGGTCGGCGTTAGTCGAATAACCGGGGTTGTTCACTATCGGTGAGCTGAGCCTGGGGCGACCAATTGATTGGGGCGAGCCCATGGGCAGTGAGAAAGGCATTTGTTTGGGAGAACGGTTTAGATCCAAAGAACCCGCGCCGAGCAGATAGCGGCGAAGGATGTGCCGATTCCAGGACTAAAATATTAGCCGTATTGAACTGTGGAGCCAGCGCCCTCGCCTGGGCGCCCCAAAGGAGCACTACCAGCGGGGTGCCCCGTTGTGCTAGGGCTTGTACGGCTGCGGCAGTAATGTTTTCCCATCCCATATTGCGATGGGATCCGGGCTGATGGGCGGTTACAGTCAGGACTCTGTTGAGCAGGAACACACCCTGTGTCTCCCAAGCAGAAAGATCACCTGATAGTGGCGGCGGGATACCTATATCGGTGTGCAATTCAGCGAAAATATTACTTAGCGATCTGGCAATTGGGTGCACCGTGGGGTTCATGGAAAAACTCAGCCCCACTGCGTGACCAGGAGTCGGATAAGGATCCTGGCCTACCAATAAGACTTTGACTTCAGTTAACGGCATCCTAAAGACACGGAGCACGCTGTCTGGTGCAGGTTCAATCGGCTCTCCGGCACTACGCCTGGCATGTAGCTGGTCCAGCAGCTGCTGCATATCACTTGCCACCGGTTGTAGAACCGGGTACCAGGAGGAATGAATATCGGGCCAGGCGGAAAAGGTCATGGGTTTAGCCTAACGAATTGTCACAGTTGAGGTAGTTTAGACTGGTGGTCGATGATTGGATCTGAAAGGGGATGCATGGCAGCGCTGAGTGCGACCGAACAGCAGATGCTGGAGTTTGAAAAACGCTCCTGGCATTATGCAGGAGCCAAGGATCGGGATATTTCTGAGACCTTTGGTATGACGCCAACCAGGTATTACCAGAAACTTGCTCGTCTGATTGGTACCGAGCGCGCCTATGCTTATGATCCGATGCTGGTACACCGTCTATTGGCCTCACGTTCCACGGTGCAGCGGGTAGAAGGTGTTGCATAGTGAGCCAGAATTCCACGGATCAGAAGTATCCGAGTGACCGTTTCGATCAGGTCGAACCTTACACGACACAACAAGGTGCGCATCGCAAAGAATTCACTGCACCCAAGGGCGCAGGCCATCTCAATACGATTATCGTGGCTGGCGGCATCGCCTTAGCCATTGGTGTTGGGTCTTTCTTGTGGTTGCTACCATCAGATCCACTAAATCAGGCTGGCTTGGCCTCGGAACCCACTCGTGAAGTGGTCGAAGACGAACCACAGGACGAGGAAGAAACCGATGAGCCCGAGGCTATCGAAGAACCAGAGCCCACTGACGGCCAAGAAACGATAGAGCTGGATGACTCCCAAGATCCCGAAACGGACGACTCTGAGCAGCCAGAACCTGAAGAGTCCGAATCAGACGAACCAGTAGACCATGAGCTGCCCATTTCGGTATACAACGCATCAAGCGTTCAGGGCTATGCGGCTTCTATTGCCCAAGATCTTGGCGATGCTGGGTTTAATGTGCCGGTGGCAGATAATTGGACAGGCGAAACCCCGTCGACGTCTACGGTATATTTCTCTGATAACGAACCAACTGCTCAGGCTGTGGCTCAAGAGCTGGGCGCCACGGCTGTCCATGATCCATCCGTTGACGGCATTGTCGTGGTGCTGACAGGTGATTCATAAATCTTTAGCTACTTGCACTCAAGGCAATCGAGTGCTAAAAATGTAGTTAGCACTCTCCAGGCGCGACTGCCAAAGTCGGTTTGGAAGACTTACCTCACCATAAGCTGAAATCTGTGTGCCGCCACCCGGTTAGGTTCATAGATTTGCCGTCGCGGGCACTTTGGTGCAGGTGTGGAATCTACTCGTCCCGAAAGGACCGTGCAATACATGGGTAAGACCATTGCATTTGACGAAGAAGCACGCCGCGGCCTCGAAACGGGTTTGAACACCCTGGCCGAAGCGGTCAAAGTTACCTTGGGCCCACGAGGGCGTAATGTGGTATTGGAAAAGCAGTGGGGCGCTCCTACCATCACCAACGATGGTGTATCGATTGCTCGTGAAATCGACCTCGATGACCCATACGAGAAAATCGGCGCCGAGCTTGTCAAAGAAGTTGCCAAGCGCACTGATGACGTAGCTGGCGACGGAACGACCACCGCAACCGTGTTGGCCCAGTCTCTTGTCTCCGAAGGCCTTCGCAATGTTGCCGCAGGCGCAGACCCCATCGCACTGCGTCGCGGCATTGATAAAGCCGTTGCAGCCCTGACAGAGGCCCTGCAGAAGCAGGCTCGCGAGGTTGAAACCAAAGAACAGATTGCCAACACCGCTTCGATTTCAGCCGGCGATGACGAAATTGGTCGTCTCATTGCTGAAGCGCTCGACAAAGTCGGTAAAGAAGGTGTTGTAACTGTTGAAGAATCCAACACCTTTGGCCTGGAACTGGAACTGACCGAAGGTATGCGCTTCGATAAAGGTTACATTTCCGGTTACTTCGCCACCGATGGTGAACGCCAGGAAGCCGTTCTTGAAGATCCATACATTCTGATTGTGAATTCCAAGATTTCCAACGCACGTGACATGGTTGGTATCTTGGAAAAAGTCATGCAGAGCAGCAAACCACTGCTGATTATTGCCGAAGACCTGGAAGGCGAAGCCTTGGCAACTTTGGTTGTCAACAAGATTCGCGGAACTTTCAAATCCGTGGCTGTTAAAGCCCCAGGCTTTGGCGACCGTCGCAAGGCAATGCTCAATGACATCGCCATTCTGACAGGTGGTCAGGTCATTTCGGAAGAAGTCGGTCTGAACCTGGAAAACGCCACCTTAGATATGCTGGGAACCGCCCGCAAGGTCGTTGTCAGCAAGGATGAGACCATCATCGTTGAAGGTGCTGGCGACTCCGAGCAAATTTCTGGTCGTGTCAACCAGATCCGCGGTGAGATCGAAACCACTGATTCCGACTACGATCGCGAGAAACTACAGGAGCGTCTGGCCAAGTTGGCTGGCGGTGTTGCCGTAATCCGTTCCGGCGCTGCCACCGAAGTTGAGCTTAAAGAACGCAAAGCTCGTATCGAAGACGCCGTACGTAACGCGAAAGCGGCAGTCGAAGAAGGAATCGTTGCCGGTGGTGGTGTGGCTCTTATCGAAGCTGCCCAGCAGGCCTTCACCTCACTGAACCTGGAAGGCGATGAAGCCACCGGTGCCAAGATCGTTCAGGTCGGCGTTGAAGCGCCACTGAAGCAAATCGCAGAAAATGCCGGCCTAGAACCAGGCGTTGTTGTGGATCGCGTGAAGAAGCTCCCAACTGAAGAAGGCCTTAACGTAGCCACTGGTGAGTACGGGAATCTGCTCGAAGCCGGAATTAACGACCCGGTTAAGGTCACTCGTTCTGCGCTGGAAAATGCCGCATCGATTGCTGGCCTGTTCCTGACCACAGAAGCGGTCATTGCAGACACACCAGAGCCTGTTGATCCTGCTGCCGCTGCTGGTGGCGGAATGGATCCAATGGGTGGCATGGGCGGTATGATGTAAGGTCGCTTGCCCTAAGCCCTATAAGATCTTTAAATCTTGTGTTTACCCCGGTCGTTGCGGCCGGGGTAAACGCGTTAAAGCAGATCAATTACTTTTCAACCTTGTCACAACCTGGCTACAATGACGATGAAGATCTGAAAGGAACACTCGTGGGCAAATTTCTTCGTGCCGTTCGAAACATCACGGTTACTGCGGGCACCATCGGAGCCGCAGGGGTATGGTATCGCAAGCGTGCTGAGCGACTCATGTCGCTGCGCGCACAGACCGTCTTGATTACTGGTGCAGGCTCGGGTATCGGGAGACTACTTGCCCTAGGTGCAGCGAAACGCGCGGCCGCGCATGTTGTCGTGTGGGACATTAACGAAGAAACCGTGTCTGAGGTTGTCCAAGAGATTTCGGCTCTCGGGGTTGACGCTTCATACGATGTCGTGGATGTCGCCAGTGACAGTTCCGTCGATGCCGCTGGTGAAGCGGTACGTCATCGAATCGGTGGTGTGGACTTTTTGATACATAATGCCGGTGTCGTTACCGGCAAACCATTTTTAGACCAAAGTCACCAAGACGTAACAAATACTTTCCAGGTCAATACGTTGGCATTATACCGGGTAACCAGACAATTCTTGCCGAATATGCTTAGTAACCAGTTCGGATCGATTACCGTGTTGGCTTCTGCTGCATCGCTTACCGGAGTAGCTCGTCAAACCGACTACGCTGCTTCAAAATGGGCCGCACATGGCTTTACCGAATCATTGCGTGCTGAGATGCGGCACTTCGGACATAATATTCACACATTATCTGTACATCCATTTTACGTTTCCACGGGCATGTTTGCTGGGGCCAGTTCTCCAAATGCGCTGCTTCCGATCCTGGAACCAGATGCTGCTGTTGAGAAAATTTTTCGAACCCTAGAAGCAGGGAAAAATCAATTATTCTTGCCAGTTACGGTGGCAGTGGCTAAATGGCTCAACGTCCTTCCTGTGCCAGTGGCCGATCAAATACGCGATTTGCTCGGTATTAACTCGACTATGGACCATTTCGTAGGACGCCACTCTGAAGTCCCCGCCTAGTCCGCTACTTTACTTCCGCGTGGATAGAGCTCAGACATCAGGTTTCTACGTGCTGGTCGCTCCCAGCGTCGGCGTCCCGTATGCGTAGTAAAAATGGGGTTTTGGGCCAACATCCCACGAAGGAATTTTTCCCGCCCGACTGCAAAATCTGCATCATTAATTTTGCTGAAATCTTGGCGAATCGCTTCGCGGTATCGCTGATAGGCGCCACTATTTCGGGCTAGAACTTCCAAATCGGCATCGCATAAAATTTTTCCTGCGAAGTCGTCGTCACGTGGATCATGTGTAAACGTAAGTCGAATAAGCCGAGCAGTTTCAAGAATTTCTGGCCCCGGGACCCCAAGTTCTGGCAGCACGCGTTCAGCAAGACGTGCCGAATCTTCTTCGTCTTGTCCAGGTGGATGCATCGGATCGGCACGATAGATAGCATCATGAAACCATCCGGCGAGCCGGACAGCTCGGGGAAATGGGCCCATGGGTTCGCCTTGGCGTTCCAGATAGTCAATATTTTTGAGTACTGACATTAAATGGGCTAGATCATGATAATGACGATGCTCTTCACCCCATCGTTCTAATAGCGCATCACAAATTGGATCACGGTCCAGTTCTGAGGTGTTCGGAAACATTCGGGCAAAGCGCTGGTGAAGAATTTTCTCAAGTTTTGATGTCCGTTCTGCTGCTGTGATGCGAAGCCCTGATTTCACAAGCCGCCTTACCAATTCGGAGCCTGATACCTCAACGGCCCCGGCCGATACGAGTGCTTCATACATGTTCACAGGAACATCGTAGTGATCACCGTCAAAGGCATTTGCCGGGACCCCGGTTGCACGGGCAAAAGCGTGCAGTTCTTCTAGTGATTCATCAGACACTAGGTGAGAAAACACAGTGCCATGTGCCGGCCACCGCGCGGGGTCGATCAGAACGGTCATGGTTACAGCCTACCCACCAAACCTTTCACCCTGTGCGACCTCGAGCTACAAGGTGAAAGCTGGTGTGCCCTTTATCCACGGAACATTGCGGCGTTGGCCTGTTCGGTTGATTCATATTGTTGACCAGCATGCTGCATGGCATCGCGGATCGAGCGAAGTGACTCTTCTACACGCTGCTGAGTGCTGCGCCATTCCGTCACGACGGATTGGAAATTTGAGGATGCTTGTCCCACCCACGATTCTTGGAGCTGACGTAGTTGAGCATCCATACTACTAACTTCTGATTGAATACGGTCGGCGGTGGCTTGGACTCCATTGGCTTTGGCAAAGAGTTCTTGAACGTCAATTTGGATACGAGCCATACAGTTCTCCTTGAAACGAGTGTCATCACGGGTTGTGATGAAGTACGGCTAGCCTAGAGAAAATCGGAAAGCTATTGGATTGGTACTTACAGCCTGTGGATAATTATTCGTCGTCGAAGACTTCTGGGGATGGGTCATCGTCGTCATCCAGCGGGTGGTAGGGCAGTTGAACGACCATAGTCGCTCCACCCCCTGGGGTTTCTTCGTGGCGGACAGTACCCTGATGTTGACTGATGATACCGGCGACGATAGCTAAACCAAGCCCACTGCCGCCGGTATCTCTATGCCGTGAAGTATCGGCCCGGTAGAACCGCTGGAAAATCTTTTCGGCGTCTTCAGCAGAGATTCCTGGACCGTGATCGCGAATTTTAATGACCGAGGACATGAATGTTTCACCGGTATGATCGGTTTGGTCGGGTTGGGAATTATCCGTACCCACTGCGATTTCAATGTCTGTGCCTTCGGGCGTATAGCGCAGGACATTGGTCATAAGATTTGAGATGACTTGGCGGAGACGGTCAGAGTCGCCGATGGTTGGGGCAGGCTGCGGTGACGAAACACCATCTAGGCCAGTCAGAGTGATGTTGCGGTCAGGTGCGGTTGCGCGAGTATCTACGACAAGATCGGAAGCCAAACCAAATAGATCAATGGGCTGATAATCTATAGTGCGCTGTTCATCTAACCGCGCCAGAGTGAGGAGATCTTCAACAAGCTGGGTCATCCGCTTTGCTTCAGATTCAATACGGTCCATGGCGGTGCCGACGTCTTGTTCATTGGACAGGGCACCATGGCGATAGAGCTCGGAGAAACCACGGATAGTGACCAGCGGTGTGCGCAGCTCGTGGGAGGCATCTTGGACAAATCGCCGCATCCGTTCTTCGGATTCTTCATTGGCCCGGAAGGCAATCTCAATGTGAGCCAACATGGCGTTGAGCGAGCGTGATAGTCGACCCACTTCGGTATCTGGGGCCCCGGGCGGTACGCGTTTGGATAAGTCGCCTGCGGCAATTCCCGCGGCGGTGCGTTCAACCCGGTTGAGCGGACGAAACGCGGTGGTGACCAGCCCGTAGGCAATTAGGGTAACAACCAAGGTGGCTAATAAACCGATGGTAATGACCAATGTGGTCACTCGCTCCACGGAACGTTCAACCGGTTCAAGCGGTAGAGCGATGGCTACGGTACCGCTATCGGATTCCAAACGATAAATCTGCACCCGCCATTGACTTTGTGGGTCTCCAAGTCCGGGCACGACAAAAGCCGATGAGCCATGCTCAGCGGCTTGTTCTGCAGTCATCCGTTGGATATCAGGAACATCGGAGCCTTCAGCGTGAATGCGCGATATGACGTTGCCTTCGTCATCCCAGGACTCCCCGTAAAATCGGACGATGGTTTGTTGAAAGCTACCAGTATCGTAGGGCCCTGCGGAGCCCATGGAAGTCAGAAACATCGACACATTATGTCGGTTGGTGAAGATATCTTCGTCAATCTGGCGGACCAATTCCTGCCGATATAGCGAAGCAGTCAGGAGGGCGGTGGTGGCCACGGTGATGGCCATAAGCACCCCGGTGATAAGAGTCAGTTGGGTTCGCAGCGAGGTAGCCTGCCATGTGCGGGCTATCCATTGCAGCGGTTTGGGCTTAGCCATTTAGCGTTTGTCTTGGGTGCGCAATAGGTAGCCGACACCGCGCTTGGTGTGAATCATTTTTGGACGATCGCCGATGTCGATCTTACGTCGCAAATATGAAATGTATGATTCCACGATCGAGGCATCACCGTTGAAATCATATTCCCATACGTGATCCAAGATTTGAGCCTTGGACAATACCCGGTTGGGGTTCATCATGAGGTATCGCAACAGTTTGAACTCGGTGGGGGATAGATCGATGATATCTCCACTACGGCGGACTTCGTGGGCGTCGTCATCGAGTTCTAGATCATCAACCATCAGGATGGCTTCATCGTCATCTGCGGGTGCGGTGCGACGGAGCACTGCACGGATACGGGCGACTACTTCATCAAGACTAAATGGCTTGGTTACGTAGTCATCGCCGCCCACGGTCAAACCGGTGACCTTATCTTCGGTCTCATCTCGGGCTGTCAAAAAAACGACCGGGAAGTGGCGTCCAGTGGCCCGCAGTTTGCGAGTTACAGTGAAACCGTCCATATCCGGCAACATGACGTCGAGTACCGCCAGGTCTGGATTTTGAGTTTCGGCGGCTTCGAGTGCTTCGCGGCCGTTTGCTGCTGCTATTACATCAAATCCGGCAAAGCGCAGCGAGGTAGATAGTAGTTCGCGAATATTGGGTTCGTCATCGACGACTAAGAGTTTTGCTTCAAAAGTTTGCGACGTCATGCATCTATTGTAAAAAAACTAACCTGAACGTTTACTGGGTATTTGCTGAGTGCATTGCTAGGAATGTTGTTGTTTGCGGCGCACTATAACGTTGCCCACTAGGGCAACAAGGAGAAATATGAAGCCGGTCGGGAATGCCAACAGTGCTAACCAGAATAGCCAGGTGGTTGGTGTGGCGTCGGCGAAATAATAAACTAATACGCCAACCACCGCCAAAAAGGAGGTCACGACAATAGCCACACCGCTCCACAGCACAACGTTAATCCAAGAGGGCATCGCGTCGAGGCTTTTATGTTCATCTGGTCTCATGACCATAATTCTACGCTTGCAGCACAGGGGCAGGACTGTTTGCGAAGGCTAAGCGGGTTTGCCGGTATACTTGCCTGGTATAGGCTTTTGGGGTTCCCGTAACCGCACGAAAATGGGTGCGTGACGGGAACCCTTTGTGAATGATGTCCGTCACGAAGGAAATGACCATACATGCCAACCGGCAGAGTGAAATTTTACGATCATAATAAAGGCTTTGGGTTTATCACCACGGATGAGGGCAACGACATCCATTTGCCAGCGTCAGCGCTGCCCGAAGGTGTCAGCCAATTGCGTCCAGGTACGCGCGTGGAATTTGGAATCGCTGATTCCCGACGCGGACCCCAAGCCTTGTCTGTGGAGTTATTGGATAAGCTCCCGTCAGTGGTGCGCGCCACCCGACCAAAGGCTCAGGATATGGCAGCCATCGTCGACGATCTGATCCGTATGCTCGACACTGCTTCCACCGGCTTGCGTTCCGGGCGTTATCCAGCTGCTCGCCAAGCCGAACAAATGGCCACGATTATGAGAAGGGTGGCTGATGCATTTGATGCCTGATAGACAACATGACACCGCCTTGGAGGCCGAGCCCGGTTGGGTTACGTTCGGACCGCCGCGATCTGTAGAACGCAAACCCCGCATGGATGCTACGTTGGCTGAAGCTACAGGTGTTGCACGAAGTGCCATTCTGGACTCTGTAGACGCTGCTGAAATTGGCGATCATATTGGTGTGGTTGCCGACGACGAACGGGTGGTGACTCATCGGTTTGCTGCCAAGGTGCGTGGTTATGGTGGCTGGGAGTTTTTCGCTACGTTAGCCCGTGCCCCACGGTCTAAAAGCGTTACCGTATGTGAGACCGGTATGCTGCCCGGTGACGACGCTATTCTGTCGCCAGAATGGGTGCCCTGGATGGAACGTGCCTCCCAAGAAGAGCGCATCCGGTTGGAAGCTATTGCTGCCGGGGAGGATCCGTCTAAAGCTCTTGAAGAAGCCGGTTTAACCGAGCCCGAAGCCAAACACGATACAGTCGAGACTGAAAGCCCAGCTAGCGATTCGACTGAAACGAATAAACAAGCACGCCGTGAGGCCAAACGTCGGCGAGCCAAACAGCAAGCGGCACGTCGTAAAAAGCAGCAAAAGGGGAATAAGGATAAAGACCCCAAGGCTTGATCACAGCATAACTAGCGGTAGATCAAAATAGTTTCGGCGCCGCTATCGCGTAGGTTGACCTACCATTAGCGGCGCCGAAAACTATAACGGCACGAGTCGTTTCTACAAACGATCGACCACGTAGTCGATGCAGGCGGTGAGTGCCGAAACATCCTCTGGATCAATCGCAGTGAAAGTCGCGACGCGCAGCTGATTACGGCCTAGCTTCCGATACGGTTCGGTATCTACGATGCCATTGGCACGTAGCACGGATGCAACCGTGGCGGCATTGACTTGATCGGCAAAATCAATGGTTACTACCACCTGGGAGCGATCTTCAGGTCGGGTAACGAAGGGGGAGGCATATTCTGAGGCCTCTGCCCAGGCGTACAGGCGATCGGACGAGTCCTTAGTGCGTGCTGTAGCAAAGCTCAAGCCACCATTACTATTAAGCCATTTCAGCTGTTCATCCAACATGATCAAGGTGGCCAGCGCCGGTGTATTGTACGTTTGATTTTTCGCTGAATTATCAATAGCCGTTTTTAGGTTGAGGAAATCTGGCACCCAGCGGTCGGTTTCGGCGATCTCTTCGGCTCGGTCGAGAGCAGCAGGGGAGAAAAGCCCCAACCATAGCCCGCCATCGGACGCAAAATTCTTCTGTGGAGAGAAGTAGTACACATCTGACTCACGCACATCAACGGGCAATCCGCCGGCGCCAGAAGTGGCATCGATAAGCATCAGGGCACCGGGGTCGGTGCCCTCGACTCGGTGCACGGGCGCAGCGACGCCTGTCGAGGTTTCATTTTGAGGCCAAGCATAGACATCGATGCCAGCTTCTGCTCGTGGCACCGGACGGGTCCCGGGATCAGCTTGCAGAATGACGGAGTCATCTAAAAAGGGCGCATTATTGGTGGCTTTAGCGAATTTTGATCCGAACTCACCAAACGACAAGTGTTGGGCTTTATTTCGGACCAGACCGAAACTTGCGATATCCCAAAATGCGGTGGCGCCACCGACACCTAGCACTACGCGGTAGTCTTCGGGTGCATCGAAGAGTGTAGCAATACCGTCTTGAACTGAGGCAACGAGCGTACGGACCGGCGCTTGGCGGTGGGAGGTCCCCAACAGTTCTGAGCCTGCCTCTGCAACGGCCTGGGAGAGTTGTGGGCTGACTTTGGAAGGGCCTGCGCCGAAGCGACCATCCGCTGGTTTCAGGCGCTCTGGGACTTCGATGGCCGGTGTCGTCATGGTACTCCTTATTAGCGGCGACAGCTTATGCTATCCATTGTGGATGGCAAATGGTATAAAACATCATAATAAGCCAACATGTGAACTCACTTTTATGCTTATCTGCACGAATCGAGTGCCTATCGCGAAAGCCTGTGGATAAATTCTAGTCGTTAACGCTCACCGAACGTATGATAAATGTGGATTATTAGTCCCAGGCGGGATATGCCGCAACGCAGATAAAGGAACATGGGCAGTGACGGATCTCATTGATACAACGGAAATGTACTTACGCACCATCTATGAGCTGATGGAAGAAGGTATCGCGCCTTTACGGGCACGAATCGCTGAGCGTTTGGAGCATTCTGGTCCCACGGTTTCCCAAACTGTGGCTCGCATGGAGCGTGACGGACTATTGCATGTGGCTTCGGATCGTCGCCTCGAGCTAACCGAACAAGGTCTCACTTCTGCAGCGACAGTAATGCGCAAACATCGGTTGGCCGAACGGTTACTTGCTGATGTGATTGGTTTGGATTGGCCCTATGTCCACGAGGAAGCTTGCCGCTGGGAACATGTGATGAGTGATCAAGTGGAAGCTCGCTTGATGATTCTATTAAATTCGCCATTGAACTCACCGTTTGGTAATCAAATTCCTTTATTGGAACAACTTGGCGGGCCTGAAACCGGATTAAAACCTACGCGTTATGAGGGGCAGCCATTAACGGTAGCGCTGGAAGAAGCTGGAACTTTTGAAGTAAAAGTGCTTACCGAAGCAATCCAGACTGATCCAGAGTTACTTACCCAGTTTGCAGCCGCAGGTATTCAACCAGGTGCTATCTTGGTCGCTGAGCCATCGGACGGCTATGTTGCGGTGCGAACTATCGAGCCCGGTCCAGAGCTACCCGGTGACGTACAAGATTTTTCCGATCTTGGTTTAGAAATTTCTGAAGATACCGCGGCCCATGTGCGAGTGGCACGAGCTAAGTAATCAAATCGTGATATTGCACACGCTAGAGCTTGAATCAAAACGGTAACGATGGCATTCCGATCGTGAATATCACGCAATGTTATATTCTTTCTTCTGCACCAGCATGCGGATCTATGAGGGAATGTAACGGTTATATTCAACCAATCGTTATCTGAACGTGACATTTTGTTGCAGTTCTACTAAGCTAACTCTCGGTGCTCAAACAGAACGTACTTTAGCACCGGCCACCGGTTTGCTTCTGAACTCCGCGACTGGCTGGCAAAATAAAGCAGTTGTAACAACTTATTCGTGGCGGAGTCAGGTCAAAAGCCTTACGCACATGAGAGAGGTAAGCTAAGTGTCGAAGCGCATTTCAACCGCACGTCACCGTGCAACTCCTGAAAAGGGCGCAACGCTAGAAGCCATGACCCAGGTCATGGGCCGTTCAGGCCGCCAAGCTGCTGTAATTGCAGCAGCTTCCGGTATGGTCCTTGCGGCAACACCAGCAGCCAATGCTGCTCCTGTGCAGACCGATCGTGAAACGTCGACGCTGCCAGCTACAAACTTCAAATTGGAACGCACCTCGCGTAAAGCAGAGGTTGTTACCGCTGACTCTGTAGACCCTGTACCTTACTTGGGCCGTGCTGACCTTACTTCAGATCATCAAGACCCAGAACCAGTGGTCGAGCCTGAACCTGAGCCAGTGGAAGAAGATGTCACACCGGTCATCCTTGATACCGCAAGTGACGAGTCCGACGACACCGAGAGCGAAGCTGACGAGACACAAAGCGAATCTGACGACACCGAGAGCGTAGCTGACGAGACACAAAGCGAATCTGAGTCCCAAACTGAGACCGCTTCTACAGAAGATACGCAATCGGAACCAGAGCCTGAAGCCTCCGGTTCACTGGGTGCTGTCGTTTCAGCCGCATACTCCGGTGTCGGAACCCCTTATGTCTGGGGTGGCAAAGGCCCGGGCGGCTGGGACTGCTCTGGTTTTACCGCATGGGCATATTCTCAGGCAGGTATCAACATTCCTTCAAGCACCTCGGCGATCTTGGGGTCGGGACAATTTGCTCGGACCTCCAGTCCACAACCAGGTGACCTGGTATTCCAAAATGGTGGGTCTCACGTAGGCATCTACGTTGGTAACGGCCAGATGATCGGGGCGCAGAACCCTGAGACCGGGACCATCCTGCATGATGTCACCCGTAACCCACTGATGGGTTACTATACCTACACCGGCTAGGTCTGCCTCTTACAACTGCGCACCAAGGTCTCTCCTGGAAACAGGAGGGACCTTGTCGTGTTTAACAGAAAGTGAAACAAATGACAGCTGCATCGCCTCCGTGGGCTAATCGAATCCTGAAGCAGTTAGAAATAGAGCCGGTAGATATCGACATTGCGGCTTTGCAAAGGGTCGCAGCAAATCTTCATGCCAACCAAAGTGACGACCAGTTGGTAGTCGGTTTTCTTGCTGGATACGCCGCTGGCCTCGCCGAGGGGGCTGAGATGGCTAGCTTCGAGCGTGCTCATGCTGCTTCGTTGAAATTTATGGACAAGATCACTGCAGCGGATGAATCGGAAGATTCCTAGCTGCACCGGAAACTACAATAAAAGGACAACATCATATGAGCATGAACCATGCTGGCTGGGCAGCGTTGGGTGGGATACGACGGAGCAAAGAGCAGGAAGCACTAACACCCGGTACCATTCGTCGGGCTTGGTCATTTATCGCCCGATATCGTGGCAGGCTTATTGTCTATCTTGTTGTGTCAGCGCTTGGTGCCGTGTTGACAGTTGTCTCACCGATATTGGCTGGCGACGTTGTCGACGCCATCGTTGCGGGGTCTAACGTCAACGTCGTGGTCAGGCTTGCCTTACTAATAGCTGGGGTAGCCCTGCTTGAAGCGGCGTTGGACGTTGTATCTCGCTGGCAGTCGGCGTCGCTAGGTGAGAGAACTATTTTTGACCTACGCACTGCAGTTTTTAATCACGTACAAAAAATGCCGATAGCTTTCTTCACCCGAGCACGCACCGGCGCGTTAGTCTCACGGCTCAACAATGATGTGATCGGTGCACAAACTGCCATTGCCCGAACACTTCCGACAGTAGTAATGAATATCGTCACTTTGGGTGTGACGTTGGTAGTTATGCTCACCACGTCATGGCAGATCACGCTGGTATCTCTATTATTATTGCCGGTGTTTCTTTTCCCCGCCCGGTCCATTGGCACTCGCATTGCAGGTTTGACTCGCGAGCGCGCCAAACGCAATGCGGCTATGGGTGACCAAATGACCGAGCGTTTTTCAGCTCCCGGGGCCACACTGGTAAAACTTTTCGGTGAACAGGACCATGAAGCCAATATTTTCGCAGCACGCTCCGATAGTGTGCGTTCCTCCGGTGTGCAGATAAGCGTATGGACCTCAGTATTTATGACCATGTTGACGCTGGTGTCGTCCTTGGCTTTGGCGGCAGTCTATGGGATTGGTGGCTATCAGGCACTGACCGGTTCCTTGAACGCAGGTGACGTCGTAACGATGGCCCTATTACTAACGCGGCTATATGCGCCTCTGACTGGTTTGGCAACTGCCCGGGTGGAACTTATGAGCGCTTTAGTATCTTTTGAACGCATATTTGAGGTGCTGGACCTCAAACCTATGATCACTGACCCAGAACAGCCACAGACCATTGAGCCTGGGGGAGTGCGCATTGAATTTAACGACGTAGATTTCCAGTATCCGGCAGCTTCAGATGTGTCGCTAGCCAGTCTAGAAGAGGTAGCTGTACTCGATAACAGAACATCAGAGCAAGTACTTTACGGGCTCAACTTCGTCATTGAACCAGGACAAACCGTGGCTCTAGTGGGTTCGTCTGGTGCCGGAAAATCAACGATCGCCAGTCTTGTATCTCGGCTGTATGACGTTACAGCCGGTTCAATTACCATAAACGGTGTCGATCTGCGGGATGCTTCCAGCAATGATATTCATAACCGTGTTGGTATGGTCACACAGGATGCTCATCTATTCCACGCCTCGATTCGTGACAACCTTACCCTGGGACACCGAGAGGTGACTGATGTACAGCTATGGCAGCTTCTAGAGCATGCCCGTCTGGCTGATGTTGTAGAAGAGATGCCAGATGGACTTGACACTATTGTTGGCGAGCGTGGTTATCGGCTTTCAGGTGGAGAAAGACAACGCCTGGCCATTGCAAGACTATTGGTGGCAGCACCGGATGCGGTGATTCTTGATGAGGCAACGGCATCATTGGACTCTACAAATGAAGCCGCTGTTCAACTTGCTTTAGACCAGGCTCTACAGTCCAGAACCGCCCTAGTTATTGCTCATCGGTTATCCACGATTGTTGATGCTGACAAAATACTAGTAATAGAAGACGGCCACATCATTGAGCGGGGAACCCACGACGAACTTTTATCAGCTAACGGTCGATATGCTGAGCTTTACACAACGCAGTTTCAGCAACACTAAGAACCCACAGCATTGGGGCAAGCGAGCAAGAAGCCTTTTGAACAGTGACAACATAAAGCCCGCACGGGCTGGAATCAGCGCTATGGGGCATTCGCAGAGGTCTGGTTGTCGTATGGATAACAATTAGTGTGCTTAAATATAACAATGTGCGACCCCACGAGGGACCGCACATTGTTTTAGATAAAGAAATTAATCGGTTACGGGGCTGAGCGTGCCATCAGACTTGGTGATGAACGAACGCAGGAACCACTGGAACAATTCAAGGCCGCGGTTGATCTCAATCAGGATGTCTTCGGTCATCGGGTCGACCTTGCCGGATTCAGCAATAGCGTTCCGGAAATCTTCGATCACACCGGTATAGACGTCATTGAGAGCGGATATATGTGCCAGAGTTGAGGCACGGCCCAGCGGGTAATCTTCCCAGGTACGGCCAGTCACGATTGAGCCAGGGGTCCCTTTGGGAGAAGCACCCATCGTGGCGATGCGTTCAGCAATAAGGTCCGACCAGCCGCGTACTTCTTCAACCTGTGGGTCAAGCATCTCGTGCACGGAAATAAATTCTGGTCCGACCACATTCCAATGAGCATGCTTAAGCGTCAAATGCAGGTCATTGAGTGCGTGTAGACGTGTCTGGAGAATGTCTGTCACACGATGGCTGTCCTCAGCTTCCATGCCAGGAGTTGTATAGTCTGCGTAGTTTTCAGTCATGAGTAACCTTTCTGCCGCTGACAAGAGCAACCTGCGTATCAGGGCAATTATTCGTATTGGTAGTGGAACTTCCTTAGTCTCTACTCAATACCTTTTGCTGACTGTCCGCAAGATTTGTAAGGCTTACCTCTCCAATGCTCAGCAACCTATAAGGTCGATGCAATCAGATACGAAAAGTCCCCCCGGCCGGATTCGAACCGACGGCCTTCCCTTTAGGAGAGGGATGCTCTATCCAACTGAGCTACGGAGGGTGGTGTACTTGGAAATGTTTAGTCTACCGTTGCACCAGGCTCACGAGGGATCTGTGAACCTATATAGGCATATCTGCAATTAAGGTATTTGTCGGTCCGGCTCTAACGAGGTGGCAAGTCCTGGGCTATTGCGTCCGATAAATTTCAGTATCAACATGGCCACAATCCATATCACCAGGAACGTCAGTAGCAACCACTGGATAATAGTCAGCGTCGAGGCCAAGGAGACGCTGGCATCCGTGACATTATGCAAGGCGTTTTCGCGGGCCACCGAAGCCCAGATCTCTAGACCCGCATATAAGACAGCAGCAATAACAGCACCCCACTTTGCCAGCACAGAGCGTAACGTCCACAGACCAACGGTAATCACACTAAGCCCCATCATCACTGGGAAAATACGGCCCGCAGTAATATGCACCCAGTTGTATTGACCAAGCGCGTCGTCATCCATCCGTGTGGCTAGGTGTTCGACATCAGCGACTGTGAAACCTGACAGCCGATGATCTAACATAGCCATTCCGCCGGTGAGTTCTTGCATACCCTGTAGTGCCACTATGTGGTAATAAAAGCCAATAAATACGGTCACTACCAGCACAGCTAATACCAACACGCCGGGATTGCCTTCTTGCTGGTTTGCTTGACGAATATTATCTTTAGTTTGCGCCACGGATAACCCTGAATGCTCCGAGGCCTGAGGCATTGAAGGATCGGCTAGCTGAGCGTCCTGATAGTCTTTGGCTCGGCGTTTCTTAGCCACTGTTCCTCCAGTGAGTGCTGTAGCTGCCATTATGGCAGCGTGTCATTACTTTTCCGCATATTCATCCTAGTTCAGTCATGCAGGCCGGTGGTACACAGTTTGGTCCACAGCCGGCGAACAGACAGCAGTATTGCTGTACGCAGCCGCTAGACTGGGAACCTATGGCCCATCAGACATCTTTGCCCAGTTTTAGTCCCGCCTTTGCTGTCGATCCTGTTGCTCAAAGCCCTTCGACGGCGCTGAATGCTTCAGCTGATCACCTCATTGAAGGGCTTAACGCGTCGCAGGCCGAAGCGGTATTACACCGTGGTGGGCCGTTATTGATTGTGGCCGGTGCTGGTTCCGGGAAAACGCGTGTGCTTACTCATCGGATTGGGCACCTACTAGCCACCGGGGATGCTCGGCCTCACGAGTTTTTGGCCATTACTTTCACTAATAAAGCCGCCGCTGAAATGCGCGAGCGTATCGGCGAACTGGTTGGTGCTGATGCGGCCCGAATGTGGATTTCCACCTTCCACTCTTCTTGTGTGCGAATATTGCGTCGCGAAGCCCAACATGTGAACCTCAAATCGAATTTCTCAATTTATGATGCTTCTGATTCGTTGCGCCTGATTACTCAGATTGTCAAGGACGCTGATTTGGACCCGCGCCGTTTTGCGCCACGGGCAATGCGCAACAAAATCTCTGCATTGAAAAATGAACTCATTGATGAGGAATCATTTACAGCCACAGCACCTGCCGACCCCTGGCACCAAGCTGTAGCAGAAGTGTATAAGGAATACGCATCCCGGTTGCGCGGGGCCAATGCCATGGACTTCGATGATCTGTTGGGCAATGTGGTGCACATGTTTGAAGCCTTCCCTGCCATCCTGGATAATTATCGCCGTCGGTTCCGCTTTGTCCTGGTTGATGAGTACCAAGACACCAATCATGCTCAGTATCGTCTTGTTCGGCTGTTGACTTGTGCTCCGGGAGATCCTGCAGGTGTGCAAACCGCCGGTGGCCAACTAACGGTCGTAGGGGATTCAGATCAATCTATTTACGCATTTCGCGGTGCTGATATCCGAAACATTGTTGATTTCGAGCATGACTATCCTGATGCCACGGTTATCAGACTGGAACAGAACTACCGTTCAACGCAGACCATTTTGGACGCTGCCAATGCAGTAATCGCCCAAAACCCGTCTCGCGAGATCAAACGACTATGGACTTCTGAGGGCGACGGAGAAAAAATTGTCGGTTACGCAGCGGAATCGGAGTCGCGTGAAGCCCAATGGATTACCGATACCATCGATGACCTGATGGACAATTACGACTATCGTCCGGCCGATATGGCCATCTTCTACCGCACCAATGCCCAGTCTCGGTCTATTGAAGAACGACTGATCGCCTCGGGCATTCCCTACCGTGTCGTCGGTGGAACACGATTCTACGATCGTAAAGAAATCAAAGATGCTTTGGCATACTTGCGTGTCCTAGATAATCCCGACGACGACGTGAACCTGCGTCGCATTCTTAATGAACCTAAACGTGGTATTGGGGAGCGGGCCGAGGGTACTATTGCTGCGCATCAAACCCGGCAACAATCTACATTTATGGCGGCATTGCGGGATGCAGAAAATGCTCAAGGTGGGATGGCCACTCGATCGCTAAACGCGGTGAAAAAATTCACTCAACTGCTTGATGACTTATCACAGGTTGCACAAACCGAGTCCGTAGCCACGGTGTTAGAAGCAGTGCTTGAACAAACCGGCATGCTTGAAGCACTTCGCAATTCTAAAGACTTCCAAGACGAATCACGTGCCGACAACCTCGGTGAACTCGTCGGTGTTGTTCGTGAATTTGAAAAGACAAATCCGGAAGGAACATTGGGCGACTTTTTAGAGCAAGTAGCCCTGGTCGCAGATGCCGACCAGTTACCTGACGCCACAGACGAAGAAGGTCAAGCACTTGCAGACCACATGGGTGAGGTCACACTCATGACCCTCCATACGGCTAAAGGGCTGGAATTTCCCGTCGTTTTTCTGACCGGAATGGAACATGGCGTCTTCCCGCATGCTCGCTCTATGGCCGATGAAAAGGAACTTGCCGAAGAACGCCGGTTAGCATATGTGGGGTTGACTCGCGCTCGCGAGCGACTGTTCGTATCGCGGGCAGAATCGCGTAGCATGTGGGGCCAACATCAGTTCAATCCTGCAAGCCAGTTCTTGGCTGAAATACCGGAAACACTGGTCCAATGGGAGCGTGAAGGTAAAGCAACACCGGCTCCCTCAGCATTTGGTGGTATTGGTGGTGGCTTTGGTACCGAGGCTGGCCCACGAGGTTTCCGGTATCGCGATGCCCAACGTTTTAGCGGATCATATTGGGGTGCCTCCCCATCGTCTCGCAACTATAATAATGCCGGAACCGAAGGAATCACTGAAGCACAAGAAACAGCACAGGTGACAAAACCGGGACCACGCACTGCGGTGAACCCGAATAAGGAAGTGATCTCGGTGGCAGCAGGCGACACCGTTGAGCACAAAACTTTTGGGCCCGGGGTTGTTACCGGGGTGCAAGGCCAAGGGCAGAAAGCCGTGGCCATAGTACAGTTTGCCGAATCTGAAAAACGGTTACTGCTGCGCTATGCCCCGCTAAAAAAGGTTTGAGTTCGGTCAGCGCGGAGTCATGGTTCAGTAAGGCTTCCATTCGTGGACTACAGTTATGCTTTAGGAGTTCTGTGGCGTGAAGCCGGACTCGTAGACGCCCGGAAAGTATCTGTTCTGGGGGTCTCGTTCAATAAAATTGTCGAGGTAAAAAGGACTGCAAACTCGTGGACCTGTATGAGTACCAGGCGCGCGATCTTTTTGAAGCACACGGGGTCCCCGTGCTGCCTGGGATCGTTGCCGAAACCCCGGAAGATGCAAAAGCCGCTGCCGAAAAACTCGGTGGCGTTACCGTGGTCAAAGCCCAAGTTAAAGTTGGTGGCCGCGGCAAAGCCGGCGGTGTCAAAGTCGCCAAGACCGCTGACGAAGCCTATGAGTATGCCAAAGAAATTTTGGGCATGGACATTAAAGGTCACACCGTCCACCAGGTGATGATTGCTGCAGGCGCAGACATTAAAGAAGAGTACTACTTCTCGATTCTGTTAGATCGTGCCAACCGTACCTACCTGGCTATGGCCTCGGTAGAAGGCGGCATGGACATCGAACAGTTGGCTGAAGAGCGCCCAGAAGACCTGGCTCGCGTCGAAGTTTCACCAACCACGGGAATTAATCGCGAAGTGGCCGAGAAGATTGCTGCCGAAGCAAAATTTGACCCAGCCATGCAAAGCGACGTTGCTGATGTGTTGGTTGAGCTTGGTGAAGTCTTCGTGAAAGAAGACGCTACGTTAGTCGAAGTCAACCCGTTGGTGTTGACTGGTGAAGGTAAACTCATCGCCCTCGACGCCAAAGTCACCGTTGACGATAACGCGGAGTTCCGCCAACCGGGACATGCTGAACTCGTTGACGAACGCACCGAGAACCCACTGGAGGCTAAGGCCGAAGCCAAGGGCCTAAACTACGTCAAACTTGATGGTTCAGTTGGTGTCATCGGCAACGGTGCTGGTTTGGTCATGTCCACCTTGGACGTTGTCGCTTACGCCGGTGAGAAACATGGCAATGTAAAACCAGCAAACTTCTTGGACATCGGTGGCGGTGCTGACGCACAAGTTATGGCCGATGGCCTTGATGTAATCCTGGGCGACGAACAGGTTCATTCTGTCTTCGTCAACGTATTTGGCGGTATCACCGCATGCGATCAGGTAGCTAACGGCATTGTCCAGGCACTGAACATCCTAGGTGACAGCGCAACGAAACCGTTGGTTGTACGCCTAGACGGAAACAAGGTGGACGAAGGTCGCGCCATTTTGGCCGAAGCTAACCACCCGCTGGTCACCATCGCAGCAACCATGGATGAAGGCGCTGACAAAGCTGCTCAGCTGGCCAATAAATAAGGACGGGATACACAAGAATGTCGATCTTCCTCAATAAAGATTCAAAGGTCATCGTCCAGGGTATTACCGGTGGCGAAGGGACCAAGCACACCGCTTTAATGCTCAAAGCCGGTGCCAACATCGTCGGTGGCGTTAATGCACGTCGTGCCGGTGAAACCGTTGAGCACGTTGATGCCAATGGCAACGATGTGTCGCTCAACGTTTACGGCACTGTAGCTGAAGCTATGCAAGAGACTGGCGCAAACGTTTCTGTCATGTTCGTGCCTCCCAAGTTCGCTAAAGACGCTGCAATGGAAGCTATTGAAGCAGAAATTGAACTGCTAGTAGTCATCACCGAAGGTATCCCAGTTCAAGATACCGCCGAGTTCTTCGCAGCTTCGCAAGCAAAGACTGGTGCCGACGGCAAACCAAAGACCCGCATCATCGGGCCAAACTGCCCGGGTATTATTACCCCTGAAGTTTCACTGGCCGGTATTACCCCAGCATCTATTACCGGCACCGGCCCAATCGGTCTGGTGTCTAAGTCAGGTACCCTGACCTATCAGATGATGTATGAACTATCCGGTATTGGTATCTCTACGGCCATTGGTATTGGCGGTGACCCCGTCATTGGGACTACCCACATTGATGCGCTAGAAGCTTTTGAAAATGATCCCGAGACCAAAGCGATCATTATGATTGGTGAAATTGGTGGCGATGCTGAAGAGCGCGCCGCTGAATACATCAAAGAAAAAGTTACCAAACCGGTAGTTGGTTACATTGCTGGATTCACTGCACCAGAGGGCAAGACCATGGGTCACGCTGGTGCGATTGTGTCTGGTTCTTCCGGTACCGCTACTGCTAAGCGCGCTGCGCTAGAAGCAGCTGGCGTTGAGGTTGGCCAGACCCCAACTGAAGCCGCTGACAAGATGCGTAAGATCGTTGAAAATCTCTGAACTACTGGTGTGATTAGATTAAACGGAGGCTCAAGCAAATGCTTGGGCCTCCGTTGTGTTTAATGGCTCAACGCCACGGGGTCATCCCACGAATAAGATCCCGCCGATCAAGGCTGCGGTTACAAGCGTGGGGATAACCAAGGTACTCATAAATTACATCCTTATTTGACTCAGGCGGGAGAGCCGGCAGACCAAAAATAGCGTAATTACGGCACCGTTGAGTGAAATTTGAACCTAACTCACCCAGGCTGAACCGGTAACACACACCGGGTGTGCGTAAGTCGAACATCGTTGAAGTGACGCGAAATAATGGCTATTCGTGCCAGCTAGCGCAGGTCAACGCTTAGTGACGCTTGCTATGACTATGTGTTGCAGAGCACAATCGTAGATAACACGATATGGCCGGTAGGAAGGTGGAGTTCATGGGCTATGTTCACTCACAAGTACTGGGGTCTACAAGCCCAGATATCGCACCTGAATCGCTCGAACTTGACCCACCACAGTCTGCAGAAGTACTCATCGATGTTGCAGCCTGCGGGGTCTGTCATACTGATCTGCACGTTATAAAACAAGAAGTAGAGTTTCCTCGTCCAGCGGTGCTCGGTCACGAGGTGGCTGGTGTAGTGGCGGATGTGGGCGCAGAGGTCGACCACGTACAAGTGGGGGACCGGGTGGCTGCTGCTTTCATCATGCCGTGTGGATCATGCCGACACTGCAAGGTAGGCCTGGAGGCGATTTGTGAAGTATTTTTCCAAAACAATCGTCTCCAGGGGCTCCTATTGGACGGTACCACGCGGCTCCACCAACAAAACGGTACCGATGTAGCCATGTACTCCATGGCCGGTCACTCCACGCGTGCTGTCGTTCCCGCATCGGCTATTTTCAAGCTTCCCCAGGACGTAAATTTGCAGGACGCTGCTATATTAGGGTGCAGTATTTTTACCAGCTATGGGGCCGTATTTGAAACGGGCCAAGTTGCCGAGGGTGAGACTGTAGCAGTGGTAGCAGCAGGCGGCATAGGTTTATCGATTACTCATCTGGCTGCTGCTGCGGGTGCTTCACGGATCTTTGTCATTGATCTGGCCGATGATAAGTTGCAGCTAGCCAAGGAACTTGGTGCCACCGATGTCATCAACAGTAACCAGCAGGACCCCTTAGAAGTGATCACCAAAGAACTGGGCCACGGCGTCGATAAGGTATTTGAGGCCCTTGGCACCCAGTCGACGGTTCAGCAGGCAGTTTCCCTGGTAGATGACGGTGGCAGAGTAGTCTTGGCCGGCATTGCCCCACCGGGGCATAACCTGGATATTCCGATTGCTCACATGGTCCGGCGTAAAATCGAAGTGGTTGGTTCCTATGGGGCTACGGTTTCATCTGCCATGCCAGCGGTAATCGAGCTGGCAGCCGAAGGTAAGGTCAGTTTAGATAAGCTAATTACCGATCGGTTCAGTTTCGATCAGACAGATGCGGCCTATAAATCCTTGGACGCACGAAAAATCCGGGGCCGTGGGGTTATCACCATTAATGCAGAATTGACATAATTTGTCCTCAGTAGTTTTACAGCAACCCGGCCTGATTTGATGATGGTCAAGTACACTTTCAAGCATGGACTGGGAAGAACTACATACGAATTTGCCGTCACTGATGACCTTTCTAACGGTTGCTCGTTTGGGACGATTTACCGCGGCTGCCAACTCCCTAGGAATAAATCATGCTACGGTTTCACGTCGGATTAATTCTTTGGAAAAGGTCACCGGTCAGCGCCTGCTGTTGCGCTCGCAGTCGGGATGGGAAATCACTTCCGAAGGCCGTCAGATATTTGAAATCGCAGAAGAGATTGAGCAGTCCCTGACGAAACTTATCGCAGATGATGCTGAGGCGGCAGTTACCGGAACTGTTCGCATAGGTGCACCAGAGGCATTTACCGGACACATCGCTACTCCAGTTTTAGCTAGGGTCCAACGGGCGCATCCGGCATTAGAAATTGAATTATTTACTTCGACGCAACGTGCCAGACAGAACCGTTCAGGACTAGATTTAGAAATCGTAGTCGGTAAACCCGAGGTACCGCGGGCATGGGAACAGCCGTTATTCGAATATGAGCTCAAGCTCTATGCTACCGAAGCGTACTTGGCAGACAATGGCACCCCAGCCAGGCTGCAAGACTTACAGACACATCGGCTAAATTATTATGTCGAAGCTATATTGCTGGTCCAAGACCTTGATGATGCGCTGACAATGTTGCCGCCTATGCGGCCAGGACTATCCTCAACGAATGTGTATGCTCACCTCACGGCAACACTGGCAGGTGCTGGAATAGGGTTGCTCCCTGATTTTATGGCTGGTGGACACCCGGGGATTGTGCCGGTCTTGGCGGAAGAGTTTGCTCATCCCGCAACGTTTTGGGCTGTTGTGCGACAAGAGTCCCTGCGCAACCCTGCGGTTGCAACTGTATATCAAGCACTGAAAGATTATGCTGAAACCTCTGCTACCATATCACCGGCTCACAGGCCGGTAATCATGTAGCGGAATTTGCAACTAGAGCAGCACAGCAGCAAGTACCGGAACCGTCAGAATCGATAGAATAGTCGTTCCTGCTAGCACCCCGGCAGCTAAGTCGCCGGATTCGTCGTAGCGTGCCGATAAAATATAACCTGAGGTAGACATTGGCATAGCCGCCATGAGAATCAACGTGTTAAACCAATCTGCCCCCATCCCGTGAGGCAACACCCAAGCTAATACGAAGCTTGCCAGCGGGAAAATAATATTCTTAAGCCCGATACCAGATAACACCATGCCAAGCGACAAACCGCCAGAGCGTATGCTGGCCAATGCCGGATGCATTGCGATACCTACCGAAAATAGAGCCAGTGGAATCGCGGTGGCAGCAAGAAGCTCAAGACTATCGGTAACGAGTTCGGGCACGGGAATGTTGAAACCAACGACTACTATCCCCAATATCGTGGAGATGGTGACGGGGTTCAAGATGGCCCGCGATAGAATTTCTTGCCCGATCCGTTGAACTGCACTGCCTCGTGCGACTTGGGCTGAATTAGCAGTATCGCCACAGAGCACCGGATAACCTACCAGAAATACAAGGTTATGTAATAGATGGATGATAGCTGCCGGAACGGCAGCCTGGGTACCCAATAGAGCAATAGTCATTGGAATCCCGAAATATCCAACATTGCCGTAGGATGCGCTTAGCGAGAGCGGTGCTGCCAGCCTGCGGTGTGTGGTCGATAGCCAGCGCGTGACGTAATAGACCGCTACAGCAAAGATCCCGGGGAATAACAGTGCAACAATCCACACCTGCCATGGAAATGAACCTGGAAGATCAGTGGTAGCTATCGAGATGTAGATAAAACACGGAAGCGCAATGGAAAAAACAAAATCGTTCAGACCCTTAGCACCCTGTTGAAATTTGCTTGAATATCCTCCAATGAAACCGATCGCGAAGATCACGAACATTGGGGCTAAGACGGTTAAGGCTTCAAGCATGTGTCTATTGTAAGAACCAAAGGTGGTGACAGGTGCGGTTAGATGTTAAAAAGTAATCCCAGTCCGTAAGTTACGGCGGCTGCGCCCAACCCGATGCCCAGCTGACGCATGGCGCGCTTAAATGGAGAAGCGCCGGAGAGCAAGCCTACGATTCCACCGGTCATAAATAGCGCAATAGACACTAAGGCTAGTGCCCAAATTAATGCCGGAATCCCGGTCAGGCCACAGATGAATGGTATTACCGGGATGATCGCGCCGGATGAGAAAAAGAGGAATGAGGAGAACGCAACCTTCCAGGGACTGCCGACGGTGTCGGAGGCTTGTTGTTTGAGTTCTTCTGCGGGGCCTTGGGAGCCATCTGGTCTGGCAGAAAAGCTTGGGTTACAGTCGCACTGAAGATACCCGAGACGCTCTAAAGCGCGGTGGCTTGCATCTTCTGGTGACATGCCTCGTGCCCGATACACCAGTTCTAGTTCGTTTTGTTCGATATCGAGGTATTTGGCGGCGCGTAACGTTGCGTGTGTGGGATGTGAGGCTTCAAGCAGTTCACGTTGTGAGCGTACGGACACGTATTCTCCGGCCCCCATGCTTAATGCGCCAGCCAATAGACCGGCGATTCCAGTGAAGAGTACTACTGCAGGTGCCACTCCTGTAGCCCCTATGCCCATCACCAGCGCAAGATTTGAAACCAGTCCATCGTTGGCGCCAAAAACTGCAGCACGAAAATTGCCGGCCATAGTTTCGCGCCCTCTTGCAGCCAACCCCCGTACGACTTCTTCATGTATTGCCTCATCTGCGGCTATCTCGCGAGGCACTTCGGCATCTGACTTATACGGTGTATGCGATTCCGCACGTTGCATAAGTGCTAGTACGAAAACTGAACCAAACGTGCGGGCCAGTAAGCGTAAAAGTGCGCGGTGTAAACTCGGACGCGGTAAGTTCTGGGCGTGTTCACCAAGTAGGTTACGCCAATGGTTAGCGTGACGTTCTTCAGCGTCAGCTAACCCGATCAAAATGTCTTTTTCGGGTTTCGTACTCCGTTTGGCAAGATCACGATATATTTGGCCTTCGGCAATTTCATCGGCCAGGTACCTTCGCCACCGTCGAATTTGTGACTTTGTGGGGCCGTCAGCCACAGTCACTTCGTGTGGGTAGTTAGAGCCAGCCATCCCTGTTCCTTGAAAAATGATGGGTCTATGTAGTCGGAGTTAACCCTACCCCGTTCGTCCAAGACCCGTGTATTACACTGTGCATTCATCCGATGGTGTTGCGCTGTTTATTCCTGTGATTAAGGCCATCGTGGGCACTGAACTAATGTAGTTGTCCCAGCGGCGCCGTTATACCATTCAAACCACTGGTATTATCAACGAGCGGGTGGCCGCAGATTTCTGGGCGGTGGGGTGGATGACGATTATGGTAGGTTTGAATGCCGTCACGGTCATTATCGCTATTTGATCGCTCTAACGCGATAGCCGGTTTGGGTCTGGCGCTTCAGGTGGGGCAGAGGTTGGTTGCTCCGGGTCGTAGCTAAACTGTTTGTCCCCTCGTTCTGGCTGACGGGCGAAAATAAAGTGCCGACCGCTAATTTCTTCGATGCTTAGTGTGACGAAGAAGTCTTTATACGTGGGTACCCAGGGCGATAGTCCGAGGCCGCGAACGTAATCGACGTCTTCTTCGGCAACGGGTGCGATCTCACCGCGGACCACGACTGACCACCCTTCATCGGGCAAAATGCCATCGGTTTCAAAAGCTACCAAAGTACGTGACTCTGCAGCTAACAGCTTAGCTCCCGGAGCGGTACGGAAATACAATCTTTGGCCATCAAAAGCGTAGTTTACCGGGAAGATTTCCACCTGACCTTCTGACATAAAGGCCAGCCGTCCGTGGCGAGTATTGCGTAATAGCAGTTCTGACTGTTGACGATCCAACTCCAGGACCGGTTGATCTTTTTGGTGTTCAAACATGTAGGCGTTCATAGTCTCTATTGTCCTGGTTTCACTATAAGGTCGCTACCGTTAGACAGCCGTAGGTCACAATTGTTGGATCTGCTGGAACACCCTAGTAGCTAATGGCGAGGTGCGACCCGGTGCTAGCGCCAGGTAGTGGGGTGCCAGATGAATTGGTCCGTCGAGCTCAGTGAGATACGTTCCTCCGGCTTGACGCAAGATGTAACTGCCTGCTGCCACATCCCAGGGATTGGTGTCGACACCCAACACCACGTCAGCGATCCCACAGGCTGCATAGCACAGTTCCAATGCACCACTGACAAGACGCCTTACCGTGGCAAAGTGAGTCACAAGCTCACCAAAGAGGGCAGTAGATTCTGGGGCACGTTGCAAAATTTCGGCGGCAGGAAATGAGGTCACCAGATTGTACTGTGTTGTATCGTCAGGCACCGGACGCGTAGTAAGGGGCTTGTCATTGAGATAGCTCCCAGAGGCGTCAGCGGAGAATTCGTTACCGGTGATGGGATCCACTACGACACCAGCCACTATTTGATTATCAATTGCTGCGGCCACAGAGATACTAAACATCGGATACCCCTGGACAAAGTTACTGGTGCCATCGATGGGATCGATAATCCATTGCACTTGCCCTGGCTCGGCGGGGGAGTGGTAACCGGTTTCTTCTCCCCAAAATACCGCTTGTTCGTCAGCAAGGCTGGCCATCAGCTGCTCTTCAACGCGACGATCCCAGGATGACACTAAATCATGTCGGTTCGATTTGGTCTGCGAGACTACAGCGCCGGTGCTAAAAGCCTGTCCAAGTTGTGCGGCAGGTGGACGGGCGGCAGCCAGCGCACGGGTACGTAAATTGGCCATGCTCCAAGCCTAAACCAGGTGGAGCTAAACGTATTAGACTGAATGCGTAGTTGAGGAGTGAGCCCTGCAAAATTATGCCGCGTCGTCGTAAAACTAATCATTTCCCTGTGAAGCCTCGGCAGAGGCCTGCTGCAGGCAGCGTCGCCTCGCCACCGGAGCAGCTAGCTACTCTGGCCTACTATGGCTTCCAACAACGTCGGCGTCGTAAAGCATATCGGCGAGGGGATAGACCACGTATTTTGTCCTCTATCGGATACGGTTCGCCCCATTGGGTCCGGGTCTTTTGTCGGGTCATGCTGTCGAATCCTGAGTGGAGCAAGACCGAATATCTGAACAAGGTATTACGCGATGGAGTGCGCGGATGGCAGAATTTTGTGTCGCCGCCAATTGCCTATGCAAAAGTGACTATCGAAATTAACGGTCAATACCACCAGAAACGAGCGGATCGTAACGGCGT
>DXHA01000076.1 GCA_019113675.1 Candidatus Yaniella excrementigallinarum | reverse complement strand
TATTTCTCGACGGTTCACTACCGCCACCACCGCAACCGCCTTTGACACCTACCGGGTTTTGCGCGCGATTAACCCAAGCCCGTATATGTTCCTGTACACCTTCGAATACCCGGACCGTGAAGGTGTCTACCATTTAGTCGGTGCTTCACCAGAAACCTTGGTGTCGGTAAAAAATAATCGCGTCTTGACTCACCCGATTGGTGGTTCAAAACCCAAAGATCCAAGACGCAGTATCCGTTCAATCGGAGACGAACTGCTCGCCGATCCTAAAGAACGTGACGAACATGGCCAACTGGTAGACCTTGCCAAAACAGAGCTATCTCGTGTTTGTGCTCCAGGCACCGTAGAAGTATCTGATTTCATGACCGTCCAGCAGTTTTCCCATATTCTGCACCTAGTATCCACGGTGGAAGGCGACATTGCTGCTGACAAAACCGCGCTGGATGTTCTGCGCGCCAATTTTCCTGCAGGCACCTTATCTGGTTCGCCCAAACATCGTGCATTAGAACTATTGGATGCTTGGGAGCCACATGCCCGTGGACCATTTGGTGGCACCGTCGGTTACTTTGACCTAGCGGGTAACATGGATATGGCAATCACTATCCGCACAGCAGTACTTAAAGATCAAATAGCCTATGTGCAAGCAGGTGCCGGTATCGTGGCAGAATCTGTACCGGCCACCGAGGCTGAAGAAACTTTGACCAAAGCAACCGCAGCTATCCGTGCCGTGTTAGCGGCCCAACAACTCCAAAGCATTAAGGTTGAAAACTCGAACTAGATGACCACTCCGCAACCCACCGATGCGCCAAAGCCAGCCCGAGGTCTCAATCGCAGCATGACCGTGCTGATATTGCTGCTTGGCGGCGCTATTGCTCTGATCGGCTCAACACAGACCTGGGTAACTGCTACTGGTTTTGAAGCAGCCCACATCAGCCATGTGCAATTATCGGGTCAAGAAGCGTCTCCAATAATCACTGCCATGTCGCTGGTAACCATCGCTGCCGGTGCAGCATTGTCCATTGCACGTAATCTTGGTCGCTGGATCATTGGAATCGTTGCTATTTTGAGCGCAATCGCCATTGGCTGGGCGAGCCTGAGCGTCTGGACGAGCCCAGCAACTGCCGTAGCGCCAAAAATCGCTGAAACGACCGGAACTACCGGTATGGAAGATATTGCCGACAACATTGATGTGTCGTTGCTGCCCTGGCTGACAGTATTCGGAGCACTATTAGTGCTCCTTGGAGGGATCGTCACCCTGATATTCGGATCACGTTGGCCCGTTGGTAAGACAAAAAAATATGAGCGAGCCGATCAGATAGCTGTGGATCACGATGCCCAACTTGACGAGATTGATACGTGGGACGAATTGTCCCGTGGCGAAGACCCGACCTAAAATCACGTAGTAGTTCGTGTTCTAACGTGAGGGTAAAGAAAAGCTGGCAGAATAGAACACGAATCATCGCTAGCAACTTGAGGCTGCCGGAAATACTCTGGCGAAAGAAAGGCAACACGCTAATGACTGACATTACAAGCGAACTCCAAGTCGATGAATACGGTCGTATCTTAAATGACCCAACCCATGACGAGTCACCCAGCCACGGTAATTCACCGGCTGCGTGGGGCCTTGTTATCTGTGTCCTTGTTGGTCTTGTCGTCGCTGGTATTAGTGCCTTGGCTTCGGTCTGGGTCGTAATGTGGATTGGGATTATTCTGGCTATAGCTGGATTGCCAGTTGGGTTCTTCATGCGCCTGGCAGGTAAGGGTGCTAACGGAGAATTTCAAAGCTCATGACATTTAATACGACCACCGGTACTGTTCTCGACGACATCATTGCAGGTGTCATCGAGGACATGAATGTCCGCAAGGCAGCAACGCCGCTACCGCATATGCAACAACTCGCTACTGAAGCGGCACCGGCACGGAACGCTCATGCAGCACTGGCCGGTGGACGAGATAACCCACAGGGCGTAGGCATCATTGCTGAAATTAAACGGGCTTCGCCTTCGGCTGGTGCTCTAGGCGCGATTGCTTCGCCAGCTGAACTAGCAACACGATATGCTGCTGGGGGAGCCGCAGCGATCTCGGTACTTACCGAGCAACGTCGGTTCAACGGGTCGTTGGAGGATTTTGACGCCGTACGGGCTCGGGTAGATGTTCCGTTACTGCGCAAAGATTTTACCGTCGATGAATACCAAATTTACGAAGCTCGAGCCCATGGGGCCGACCTTGTTTTGCTGATCGTAGCGGCTCTGGACGATGCGCAATTGCGCGATTACTTGGCGTTGACTCATGAACTTGGCATGCATGCCCTCGTTGAGACGCATACCGTTGAAGAAATCCAGCGCGCCGCAGCCATTGAGGCACCCATCGTTGGAATCAACGTCCGCAATCTCAAAACACTTGCCGTTGACACTGCCCATTACGGAACACTGGCTGATGAACTACCAGATAAGGCAGTTAGAGTCGCTGAGTCCGGTGTCAAGTCAGCTAACGATGTCGCCATGTATGCTTCACAAGGTGCAGACGCTGTACTAGTAGGCGAGGCCCTGGTACGTCATGGTGAACCCAGCCAGGCCATTGCCGATTTTCGGCGCGCTAGCCGATCCTAACAACCTATTATCCTGCCCCGGCCAACTACCGGGGCGGTTGTCGTTTTTGGAAAGAAAATTATGAGCATCCCAATGGATAGACCACAACCCGGTTCGTACCACTATGACGGGGAGTTTCAACAACAACAAGGTCCATATTTTGGACCCTATGGTGGCCGATGGATGCCAGAATCGTTGATGGCTGCGTTACAAGAGGTTGAAGACACCTTTCGTGCAGCCATCGAAGACCCTATATTTCTTGACGAACTTCGTGACCTCTACGCCAACTACGTTAACCGGCCATCACTGCTGACCGAAGCGGCACGATTCGCGCAAAATCATCCGGGCGTGCGGATCTTTTTGAAACGCGAAGACCTCAACCACACCGGTTCTCATAAGATCAATAATGTCATTGGTCAAGCTCTGCTGGCTAAACGCATGGGCAAAACCCGGCTTATTGCTGAGACCGGAGCCGGACAACACGGTGTCGCAACAGCAACTGCTGCCGCACTGTTCGGTATGGAATGCACCATATACATGGGTGAAGAAGACACGCGCCGCCAAGCCCTTAACGTGGCCCGGATGGAACTACTCGGCGCCGAAGTCAAAGCCGTCAAGATCGGGGCACGAACCCTCAAAGACGCCATTAATGAAGCATTGCGCGACTGGGTCGCATCTGTCGATACCACCCACTACTTGCTGGGCACTGTGACTGGGCCGGCCCCGTTTCCTGAAATGGTCCGGTATTTCCACCAGGTCATAGGTGAAGAGGCACGGGCACAAGCCCTTGAACAGACCGGCAAACTGCCGGATGCTGTAGTGGCCTGTGTTGGCGGTGGGTCCAATGCCATCGGTCTCTTCCACGGCTTTCTAGACGATGAAACCGTGGAACTCTACGGGATGGAAGCGGCCGGGGCCGGCATAGAAACCGGTAAACACGCCGCCCCAATCGGACTGGGACGAGTGGGTGTACTCCACGGTGCACGCACCTACTTGATGCAGGATGAAGATGGCCAAACCATCGACTCACATTCTGTATCCGCTGGCCTAGACTACCCAGGAGTTGGCCCCGAACATGCTTTCTTGCATGACTCTGGACGAGCAACCTATTTACCCGCCACCGATGCTGAAGCCATGCAAGCATTCGAAAAGCTCACCCGTACTGAAGGCATCATGCCCGCCATCGAATCAGCCCACGCACTTGCCGGAGCAGAGCAGATCGCAGCTAAATGGGTAGCTGAAGGTGTTGTCAATGCAGACACCCCACAATCCGACCAGCGCGTTATTATCGTCTCGCTATCAGGACGAGGCGATAAAGACGTCAGCACTGCCGCCACCTGGTTCGGTATGGTGCCAGAAGATCTCACTGAGCTTGGAGAATAACGTCATGACACAACACATCCATTCCCGTACCGCCGAAAAAATCGAAGAAGCCCGTGCTGATGGTCGCACTGCCTTTATCGGGTATCTACCCGCTGGTTACCCAAGTATCGACGCATCCATCGAGGCGGCAGTCGCCCTAGGGAATAACGGTGCTGACGTTATTGAAATCGGATTACCGTATTCAGATCCAGTCATGGATGGTGAAGTCATCCAAAAAGCCACCAGTCAGGCACTACAAGACGGCTTTCGGGTCGGCGACGTATTTCATATCGTCAAAGAAATAACTGCACGCACCGATGCAGCAGTTGTAATCATGACCTACTGGAACCTTGTAGAGCGCATGGGTGTTGAAGAATTTGCGCGTCGTTTCGCAGAAGCCGGCGGCGCCGGACTTGTCACACCGGATCTCACACCTGAAGAAGCCGGCGCATGGATTGAGGCTTCCGATAAATACGGGCTCGACAGGATTTTTTTGACCGCACCATCATCGACCGATGAACGCATCAAATTGGTAGTGGACTCATCGCGCGGCTTTGTTTATGGTGTATCCGTTATGGGCGTTACTGGAGCCCGTGATGAAGTATCTGATGCAGCAGAACGCGTTGTGCAACGGGCTCATCAAGCCGGCGCGCCGCGTGTTTGCGTCGGTCTGGGGATTTCAGAACCTGAACACGTTGCACAAATTGGCAGTTACGCCGACGGTGCTATCGTGGGAACCGCCCTGGTGACGGCTCTGCGAGATGGCGGTCCCGAAGCGGTCGGTGAGCTCACCCGTCACCTGGTTGCCGGAGCTCCAAAGAACTAGCGCACAACACCTCTAGGACAGATCCACCCAATGCACTTTGCCACCCTACTCGCCTCGATTCCCCCACCGCCGTTTGATGGTTTCCCAATCGGACCGGTGAAGATCCACATTTATGCGTTATGCATCATTTTGGGCGGTATCCTTGCCTTTTGGTTAGGTGGCAAACGTTGGCAAGCCCGGGGTGGTAAACCAGAACAGATGTACGACGTTGGCCTATGGGCGGTAGTCTTCGGCATTATCGGTGCGCGACTGTATCACGTCATCACCGTGCCGGATGTGTATTTCGGGCCCGGTTATAACGGTGAGGGTGACTTAACGAAGATCTTTGCCATCTGGGAAGGTGGCATTGCCATATGGGGTGCCATTGGTGGGGGAGCACTTGGCGTTTGGCTTGCCTGCCGACGATATAAACTGCGCATGACTCCCATGGCCGATGCCATTGCTCCCGGTATCTTGCTTGCTCAAGCTGTTGGACGTTGGGGCAATTACTTCAATCAGGAACTCTTTGGTGAACCAACAACGTTACCTTGGGGACTCGAAGTAGACCCCAACCATTATAATTTCCCGATCGGAATGTCAGCCGATACGCTATTTCACCCAACATTCCTGTACGAATCCTTATGGAATCTATTAGGTGTCGTTGTTCTGTTGTTACTGGATCGGCGTCTGAAACTACGCAATGGCATGATGCTGTGGTCTTATATCGTCTGGTACACACTGGGCAGGATACCCATCGAATCTATTCGGTTAGATCACGCCCAAGAGTTCACCCTCCTAGGTATCACCGCACGGACTAATACATGGACCTCCGTGATCATGTTCCTGGTGGCTGTCGGTTTATTGGTCTATTCGATCATCACTCGGCCTAAAACCGCAGAACAACGTGCCGAAGCCGAAAAAGTCTTCCGTGATGACTACGTCGACGACGCAGACGATGAAACCACAGACCCCAGCGACGATGCCGCACAAGACGATAGCACCACAGCCCAAGAATCCGGTCCGGACAAGACCACTTGATGAGCTAAGTCATCTAATTCATCAATGTCGAATCATTAACTTTCCTCTCAAACGCCCATAGACTGTGGGTATGAGACACGCGAAAATCGTCGCAACCTTTGGACCTGCTACACAGGGATATCAAACAACAAGCGAACTGCTTAAAGCTGGTGTTAACGTCGCGCGAATGAACTTCAGCCATGGCGAACACAGCGTACATTCCGACACATTCAACACCGTCCGCAAGGCGGCTTCAGACCTTGACCAATCAGTCGCAATATTTGCCGATCTCCAAGGCCCTAAAATTCGGTTAGGCCGATTTGCTAATGGACCACACCTTTTAGAAGACGGTGACACCTTCACTATCACCACCCGGGATATCGAAGGCACCCAAGATATCTGCTCGACCACATTCAAAGGACTGCCACATGATGTGGAAGTGGGAGACCAGCTACTCATTGATGATGGAAAAATAGCTTTACAAGCCACTGAAGTTACTGAAACCGATGTGGTCACTAACGTTGTCATTGGTGGCGAAGTATCGAATAATAAAGGCATTAATCTGCCAGGAGTTGCGGTATCTATTCCCGCACTGACCGAAAAAGACGAAGAAGACCTCCGGTTTGCGCTGAAACTTGGTGTAGACATGGTTGCACTTTCATTTGTGCGCAGTGCATCGGATATCGAACCAGTTCACCAGATCATGGAAGAAGAAGGCCGCCGGATACCGGTCATTGCCAAACTGGAAAAACCCCAAGCCGTCGATAATCTACAAGAAATCATCGACGCTTTCGATGCGATTATGGTCGCACGCGGTGACCTCGGTGTCGAGCTACCACTAGAAGAAGTACCTGTCGTACAAAAAAATGCTATTGATTTGGCCCGACGCTGGGCCAAGCCCGTTATTGTGGCAACACAGGTACTGGAATCCATGATCGACAGTCCACAGCCAACACGCGCCGAAGCGTCCGACTGTGCCAATGCAGTCCTTGATGGTGCCGATGCTGTCATGCTTTCAGGGGAAACTTCCGTTGGAAAGTATCCAATTCGCACCGTGCAAACCATGGCGAAGATTATTAAATCCACAGAAGAACGCAGCCTTGACCGGATGCCACCATTGGGGACTCGTCCGGGAACACGTGGGGGAGCGATCACCAGGGCTGCCGTTGATATAGCCGCCAGCCTGAATATCCCATTCTTAGTAACGTTCACCCAGTCAGGCGATTCAGCGCGTCGGCTCTCCCGACTACGAGCGCCACAACCTATTTATGCGTTTACGCACTCGTTTACTACCAATAATGTGTTATGCCTATCCTGGGGAGTAACACCCACGATGGTGCCCTTTATGGACTCCACCGATAAAATGACCGAACAAATCGATCACGAGCTAGTCAAAGCAGATCTAGCAAAAATTGATGATCTGGTCGTTATGGTTGCCGGTTCGCCACCTGGAGTACCTGGCTCTACCAATATGCTTAAAGTTCACCGCATGGGTTCCACAAAGGCTGAAATTGATCCGGCTCTGATAGACACGGCCGTTGCTCCGCCAGCACATCGCTGGGACAAAGTCTCCGGCTGGTCACCCATGTAATAGTAACTACGAAGGGTTGCCCAGCTGTTCGATAACAGTCTGGGCGACGTCCTTCATAGTTAAGCGCCGATCCATTGAAGTTTTCTGAATCCAACGAAACGCCTCGGGCTCGGTGATTTCTAGACGTTGCATCAGCAGCGTCTTGGCTTGATCCACTAACTTGCGTGTCTCAAATCGCGCAGACAAATCAGAAACCTCAGCCTCGAGGGCCACTAACTGCTCAAAACGAGCCTTCGCCAACTCAATGGCCGGAATCAGATCGGTTTCACTAAAGGGCTTGACGATATAACTCATAGCCCCGGCCTCAGTTGCCTGATCAATCAGGCCCCGCTGCGAAAATGCGGTAAGAATCACAACCGGTGCCAGTGACCGCTCTGCAATGTACCGTGTTGCAGATATACCATCCATAACTGGCATCGAAATATCCATCAGCACCAAGTCCGGTTTCAATTCCTCCACCAATTCGATGGCTCGCTCGCCGTTACCCGCCTCACCGACAACCTCATAGCCTTGTCCGGTGAGTGTCTCGACGATATCTAAACGAATAATAGTTTCGTCCTCAGCCACCACAATGCGTACCGGATGTGCTGTTTGGTCTTGCGACATAGTGACCCTTCGTTCATGGCGACGGCATATTATCAATCTCATATACTACGTCACCACAGTACGCAGTATCGTTTGGCAATTCTGAAAACTCGTGTAAAATAGACCAAGTGTCCAGCCCGAATGGCGGAATTGGTAGACGCGTTGCACTCAAAATGCAATATCGAAAGATGTGTGGGTTCGAGTCCCACTTCGGGTACAAAAGTAGCCGAACACGTCCCGCAAGTATCTTGCGGGACGTTGCTGGTTAAAGCGCTGTCTTTGAGATGCGACGTTCTATATTTGGCGCAGATATTCGCTACTCAGCCAATGAATGACACCCCGGTGTGCATGGCCCGATGACTTATTTGAAACTGTATAGTGAGCTGTGACAATATTGACAGGTGCGCCATTATTGCGCACACAAAATTCTTTTGTCATTTTAGCTAACTATGACGCTCACGCCGGTGAACCACTCGCATTCCCCGCCGGCAGTTGCGAAGAGGTGAAGCACCGTGCTCCTGACGGCGGTCTCGTTGGCACTGCTCGCAGTCGTGCTGGCTGCTCCGCTGTCGCATTGGTTCGGAAAATATGCTGGATGGTTGTTGTGGACCCCCTTGGCGGCTGCCGCCTGGGTACTCATCCAGGCCTACACCTCTTCCAGCGGTGAAGTCGTTGAATACTACCCCTGGATCCCAGACTTCTATAATGTAGGTTTTCATCTGCGACTCAACGGTTTGTCGCTGCTATTTGGGCTCTTAGTGCTAGTTATCGGTGCCGGTGTCTTGTTCTACTCGGCAAGATACCTTGGCAAAACAAAAATCATCAGTTTTTACCTAACCATGTCAGCCTTCGCGCTGTTCATGCTCATTCTGGTTTTGGCCAACGATCTCATGGTGCTGTATGTGGCCTGGGAAGGCACCACCTTGGCCTCATTCTTTCTGATTGCCAGATCAGGTTCGCATGCCAGAAAACCTGCCGTGCGCACACTGCTGGTGACAGTTGGTGGCGGGCTTGGCCTATTAGCCGCCGTCAGTGTACTGATTGGTGCGGCAGGCACCACAGTCATTACCGAAGTATTAGACTCCAATATCTGGGACAACTCCGGGCTAACAACGTGGGTTGTCATTACTTTGGTACTCGCGGCATTTACCAAATCGGCGCAATTTCCTTTCCAATCTTGGTTACCAGATTCCATGGTGGCGATTTCTCCGGTCTCCGCCTACTTGCATGCCGCAGCAATGGTAAAAGCCGGAATCTACTTGCTGCTCCTATTTTCACCTGTTCTGGCGGGCAACATACTCTGGCTTACTCTGCTTGTTAGCTCGGGCCTAATCACCGCCCTGATGGGTGCCGTTGCAGCGCTTCGTCGCTACGATCTCAAAGAACTCTTGGCCTACTCGACGATGTCCCAGCTGGGCTACCTGGTAGCACTGATCGGTGTTGGTACACCAACCGCTTTGACTGCAGCGGTCTTACACACCATCGCCCATGCCCTATTTAAGTCAGCGTTGTTCCTTGCGGTTGGCATTATCGACCACGAAGCCGGCACTCGAGACATGCGGATGCTGACGGTACGTAAGATGGCCATGCCAGCAACGCTGACCGTAATCATATTGGGTTCAGCATCGATGGCCGGGCTGCCACCCATGTTGGGTTTCGTATCCAAAGAATCCCTCTTTGACGCTTTTCTCAGCGCCCAGCTGCCAGGCATCTTGCCTTGGATACTGGCCGGGTTAGCAACACTGGCCGCCATCGGCACCTTCGGCTATTCCGGACGGCTCGTATTGGGAGCCATGGGTAAATATCGATCGCCGCGTAACTGGATTAACACGCCACGAGGTACCAGCGCGAATCAACAAACCGTACATGAAGCGCGGATCAGTTTCTGGGGATACCCAGCAGTTAACGCTTCACTGTCCTTGGTTCTTGGGTGTTTCCCCTTTATCGTGGGCGGTACCGTTACGGCAGCATCAGCAGTAGCCATTGGTACCCGCCAACAAATTAATCTTGGTTTGTGGCACGGCTTCACCCCAGCCCTGGGCTTATCAGGATTCGCTATCGTGGTGGGCGCCATCACTGTATGGCAGCTCCCAGCAATCGAAGCGTTTATGGTGCCACGACCACTGGCATTTTCTGGCCTGGGTGTGGTGGAAAAACTACGCCAAGCCACCATCGATTTTGGTGCGGTTGTCAGCTCATGGACTTCAGGGCTTAACCCGGGCCGTCACCTGGCATGGCCAGCGACATTATTAGCAGGCCTGGCCCTAGCCGGTTGGCTCACCATTGATCAGTTGCCGGAGCAACAACAGAATCTAACCCGCTGGACAGATTGGTTATTGGTCATTCTTGTTGGGGTAGGTATCGTGGCAACCGTACTGGCACGGACACGCTTAGCTGCGGTAGTGGTCTTAGGAGTTGTCGGCTTCAGCGTAACCCTGTGGTTCTTTGCCCTGGGTGCCGTCGATGTAGCCCTTACCCAATTGCTGGTAGAAGTCCTCACTGTTGTTGTCATGGTGTTATTACTGCACCGGTTGCCCAAGACCTTCAGGACCAAAGACCGCCCAACAAAGTCCGGGCTGATCGCGACCATTGCCGCTGGTATCGCTGCTTTTGCCGGAACCTACGCGCTAACGGGTCGTCGCGACATGTCCGAACCGGCCCAATACTTGACTCAATATGGCACCGAAGTCACCGGTGGCAACAACCTGGTTAACGTTATTCTGGTTGAATTTCGTGCCCTCGATACTCTGGGAGAACTCACCGTGCTCGGGGTAGCTGGCGTAGCCGTAGCCACCTTGTTGGCCTCCCGAGCACCAAACCCAGTGCGTAAAGCCAAAACTCTTGACACCTCTCCGTTATCCAATGCGGAAGACAACTCCATCTACTTGCGTAGCTTTTCCAAAATTGCCCTACCAATCCTGATCATTGTCAGCCTGGTCTTATTGGTTCGTGGCCATAATGAACCCGGCGGTGGTTTCGTGGCCGCATTACTCACCGGTGCTGGCTTTGCGCTGCTTTATCTGGCCGCACCAACCAATGAGGCCGCCCCAATACGCTGGCCTTACATGGGGCTCATCGGTGCCGGTGTGGCCCTTGGCGCAGCTGTTGGTGTGATAGGACTGTTTGATGGGTCATTCCTGACCCCCATCCACTTCAACATCCTGGGCCTAGACATCAACAGTTCGCTGATCTTCGATATCGGCGTCTACCTGGCTGTACTCGGACTCATCCTGGGTGCGTTCAACATGCTCGGCTCACGACACGGCCTTCAAGCAGCCCTGGAAACACCCCCGGGACCAAGTACCGGGCCACCTCCTGGTATTGACCGAAACAACACTAAACGTCAGCAGAAACAGGAGGCTGTGAAATGACTCTGAGCATCACTGTGGCACTACTGACTGCCGGAGCGGTCTACCTGTTTACCAAACGCGAAATGCTGCGTATTATCTTAGGTTTCGTACTGATTGGTCACGCCGGCAATCTCATCCTGTTCGCAGCAGGAGGCACCGATCGACGAACCGAAGCGTTTCATCCATCAGACGACCCTTCAGCCATGGTTGACCCGCTGCCTCAAGCATTCGTACTCACGGCCATTGTCATCGCCTTTGCCATCACCGTCTTTATGCTCGTATTGGCCGTAACCGGCGATAAATCCGATGACACCGCCGATAAGGTCGAAAAACTCGATGTGGCGGCCGAATCATATTCCGATGGTGTCCGACACCAACCACGTCGTAACACCACCGGCCAGGGGCAGCCATGACTCCAACCACCATCGGCGCGCTACTGCCATTATTTAGCGGCCTACCCCTGCTTGTCGGTGGCCTACTAGTAACCACCGGCCAGCGGCTACGCCTCCACGCGATCGTCAACATCTGTACCATGCTGGTAATGCTGGTCTCGGCTTTCGGACTGGTATACCATTTCTGGTCCAACGACGGCGGTGCCATCGCCCATCAAGTCGGGCCCTGGCCACCAGGTGTCGCCATACCATTTGCCGCCGACATGTTCACTGCACTGATGCTATCGGTCACCCTGCTACTGACCGTAGTCAGCATCTGGTTCGCCCAAGCCTCACGAGCCGCTAACTCCCGGTACTTTGCGCCCCTCATTCTCATTCTGACCGCCGGAGTCAACGGGGCACTACTGACCGCAGACCTGTTCAACCTCTTCGTATTCCTCGAAGTTATGTTGCTGCCCAGCTATGGGCTTTATGTACTTAGTGCCAACCGTAAACTCCCGTTACGACGCGTCCACGGTGCACGCCTCTACGTCACCATGAACCTGTTTACCTCCACGCTGTACATGATCGGCGTTGGGTTCCTTTACGGCACCGCAGGCACGGTCAACATCGGTGTACTAGCTGACCAAGCCCAAGACGACCCAACCGTAGCTATCGCCGGGGCCGTCAGCATCTTTGCACTATCAATCAAAGCCTCCGTGGTACCCATCCACGGTTGGCTAGCACGAGCCTATCCGGGAACCTCGCCGGCCATTACCGCCCTCTTCTCTGGGCTCCACACCAAAGTGGCCATCTACGCCATTTACCGCATCTACGCAGTCGTCTATGGGGGCGATACCCGCTTCTTATGGATCGGTGTCCTATTCTTTAGCCTAACCATGCTCATTGGAGTCTTTGGTGCCGTCGGAGAAAAAACCACCCGCACTATCCTGGCATTCCACATGGTCTCGCAAATCGGCTATATCCTGCTGGGGGTTGCACTGTTCACCGAATTAGGCTTGACCGCCGGCATCTTTTACTTGCTACACCACATGATCGTCAAAGCCTCACTGTTCATGTCCACCGGAGCCGTCGAAGTGCGTTATGGCACCGGGGTGATTGGTGCGCTGGGTGGCATCTCTCGAACCGAGCCCATTATCGCCGTCGCCTTTATGATCGCAGCCCTGTCACTGGCCGGTATTCCACCGTTTTCTGGTTTCGCAGCAAAATTCATGCTCATCGTTGGCGCGGTAGAATCCGGCCAAATCGCCGCGGTGATCACCATGCTATTCGTCTCGTTAATTACCCTATTATCTATGCTCAAAATCTGGACTGGCATGTTCTGGGAGAAAGGTTCCGGGGGACCGGCCACCAAATCTGGCACGCTCATTACCTCACACACCCGCGACCCCTACGCTCACGAAGCGTCATACACCCCCGAGCTGGCTACCGAAGCCACCCGCGCCCAAGTCAGCACGCTGACAAGCACCCAAACCATTATCGAAGCCGATGAATCCACCGTGCCCGCCCGACGCATCAACTTCTCGCTGGCAGCACCCTCCGTAGTCCTGGCGCTCATCACCATCTGTCTCGGGCTGGGCGCACAATTCCTCCTGGCCCTGACCGGTATTGCAGCAGAAGGTCTCTACGACACCACCCAATACGTCCAGGCGGTGCTTAGCCCATGACCATACTGACCTGGTTGCCCCGTTGGATCTGGCTGATCATCTGGTTTATCGGCCAACTCATCAGCTCTTCGTGGGCCGTCCTGAAAGATCTTGCTTTCCCTGGCATCAACGCCCACCCCGGCATCGCCAGGGTTCGTACCGATTGCCGCACCGATGCCGAAGTCACCATGCTGTCAGCGTTGATTACCATCACGCCTGGCACCCTAACGCTGGGAACAGAAATCGACGATGACGGCACCCGCTGGATTTATGTGCATTCCCTCTACGACGGCGACCCCGCAGCCGTTGCCGACGGCTCCATCGACATGCAAAACCACATCATCACGGCCATGCGTCGGGAAGGTTTTGACCCGCGCACCGTAGATCAAACCAATCGTCACTTGCCCAGGAGGGCCCGCAGATGACCGCCCTCAATTTTGGTCTCTATATTGGCCTAACAGTACTGGCCGCCTGTATGATCGCGGTGGCTTACCGGATACTAACCGCACCTACCGACGCCGATCGTGCCGTCTCGGCAGACCTACTCATGTTCTCTTTTACCGGTATGCTCGCATTTATCGGTGTGCTGCTTGCCGGACAATTCTTCTTCGATCTCATCTTGGTCGCTTCTGTCGTAGGATTCCTCTCGGCCATCTCCCTTGCCCGCGCCCTAACCAGGGGGAGGCGCTAATGGATACCACCGTGATTTTAGATATTATCGGCAACGTATTTGTTCTTGCCGGGGTCCTAATCTTCAGCATCGCCGCCATCGGACTGTTTAGATTCACAGACACCTATCAGCGTATCTCCGCGGTGGGCACAGCAGCAGGCTTAGGGATTTCGGTGCTTGTTATCGGGGTGTTTATTCTGACACCTTCATGGCAAAACCTCATCAAACTGCTCATCATCTTGTTTCTACAATTAGCTACCTCCTCTATCGGATCGATGGCCATAGCCCGTTCGGCCTACCTGACAGGTAGCCCGCTACGTCCTGGCCACTTTGATCACCTTGCCGAAGATCAAGGTGTCGTTGAAGACATCGGAGAGCCGGACGAAGACGTCGAAGAACCAGAAGAAAACGTTGATGAGGCAGCTCAGAACGACAACTGGGGATAAAATCGGCGCCCGAGCGTTGTGCTCGTTAGACTAGACAGCGTGACTGCTTCGAAACATACTGCTTCAGATTCTGCTCCGAATACGCTGATGGTCATTGATGGCCATTCCATGGCCTACCGGGCCTTTTTTGCATTACCAGCCGAAAACTTCCAAACCACCACCGGCCAGCACACCAACGCCGTGTATGGTTTTGTCAACATGTTGTTGGCAATGATCCGAGAACAACAACCCACCCATGTGGCGGTTGCCTTCGATTTGGGCACGCCGACTTTTCGGACGGAACAATATCCCGAATACAAAGCTGGCAGGGATAAAACCCCCGATGAATTCCACGGCCAAATTGATCTCATCAAACAGGTCATGGACGCGCTGAATATCCCCACCATCGAAGTAGACGGCTACGAAGCAGACGATATCGTAGCCACCATGGCCACCTCGGCCGCTGAAGCCGGATGGCAGGCTCGTATCGTTTCAGGTGATCGTGATACCTTCCAGCTCATTAATGACGACGTCACTGTGCTCTACCCGATGCGTGGGGTCTCTGAACTCCCACCATTTGACGCCGACGCCATCGTTGAACGTTACGGTGTCACCCCTATGCAGTACCCGGAGTTAGCCGCTCTGGTGGGTGAGACCGCCGATAACCTACCCGGGGTACCGGGGGTTGGTCCCGGCTTTGCCGCCCGATGGCTCAATAAATATGGCAGTCTCAAAGGTATCTTGGACAATATTGATTCCATTGGGGGTAAAAAGGGAGCCGCACTGCGTGAACACCTCGACGATGTCAAACGAAACCGCGAACTCAACGCCCTCATTACGGATCTGCAACTGCCTGTTGAGATTACCGACACTGCTCTGGCCAACCCGGATCGAAACCTGGTGGCCGAACTTTTCGATGCATTGGAATTCAACACGATTCGAGATCGTGTCTTTAGCACCTTTGAACAGCGACTTGGTGGCGCAGAAGAACAAGCCCCAGCCGAAGACCTCCCCGAGGCCGCGCTTATCAACGACATCAATGCATGGCAGGGTTTTCTAGCCAATATCGCCGAGCCAGTTTCAGTATTCTTCAATATCACTTCGCCGGCGACCATCACTCGGCGCAAAATCCCGGCCCCCGGTGATTATGGTGAAATTCTTGGTGTAGGGCTGGCTACCGAAAACGCCACCGCGGTTATCGATCTGGAGACCGCCGATGAACAACTAGGAAAGGCCATCACCGAGTTTTTGGGCAACGAGGCCTACACCAAAGTTGTCTACGACCTCAAAACAGTTTTGAAAGCGCTTGCTACCACACCTGAACGTTCTTCGCTGCCAGCCGTAACAGACGTTGAGACTTCGATAGTAGCCGTTGAAGATGATGTGTTGCTATCGGCCTATATTCTGCAACCAGACCGCCGCGGCTATGAACTGGCCGATCTCGTACAAACATATCTAAATACCCGCCTGGATGCTATCACGCAAAGCATCAACCAAGGCCAGCTTGCAATCGATGGGCTAGAGGAAAACAACACCGAACAATTGGCACAGTATGCCCGAAATGCCTGGATGATCCATCGGCTCAATGAGACCATGGGGGTTGAATTGCAGCGACGCGGAGCCGTCGGGTTACTGCATGATTTAGAAATCCCATTATCGGTGGTACTAGCCAAGATGGAATTGACTGGTATTGGTATCGATCGCCAGCGGCTAGATAACCTGCTTGATGGCTTTACCGAAGAAGTTGCTAAAGCCCAACAATCGGCATTCGCTGCCATCGGGGGCCAGGAGGTCAATCTTGCCTCACCAAAACAACTGCAATCTGTGCTTTTTGAAACTCTTGATATGCCCAAGACGCGAAAAACTAAAACCGGCTATTCCACAGATGCTGACTCGTTGGCAGATCTATTGGAAAAAACGGATCACGCCTTCTTACATAATTTGATGGCCTTCCGAGATGCCACCAAATTGCGTCAAACTGTTCAAGGACTATTAGATTCCATTGCCGATGATCAGCGAATCCATACCCGTTTTTCTCAAACGGCTGCTGCCACGGGACGGTTGTCGTCGCTAAATCCAAACCTACAAAACATCCCAGTGCGTACTCCGGCGGGACGCCAAATTCGTGATATCTTCGTGGCGGGAACCAACCCGTATTCTGATGAACCCACCACACTACTAACCGCCGATTATTCGCAGATTGAAATGCGCATTATGGCGCATATGTCCCAGGACGAAGGACTAATCCAGGCCTACCAGCACGGTGAAGACCTGCACCGCTTCGTCGGGTCCCAGGTCTTTGACGTCGCACCTGAAGAGGTCACTACCTCTATGCGCGATAAAGTTAAAGCCATGTCCTATGGGCTGGCCTATGGTCTTAGTTCCTTCGGCTTGTCACGACAGCTGCGGATTTCTGTGGACGAGGCCCGTGAACTAATGACCAGTTATTTTGATCGCTTCGGTGCTGTTCAGCATTACCTGCGCAGTGTGGTTCGCCAAGCCCGTAAGGATGGCTATACCGAAACCATGCTTGGACGTCGACGCTACTTACCCGATCTGCAATCAGATAACCGTCAACTACGTGAAATGGCCGAACGAGCAGCTCTAAACGCACCGATCCAAGGGTCTGCAGCCGACCTTATTAAAAAGGCCATGTTGGGTGTGCAATCCAGATTAGAGCAGGAAAACCTCAAATCACGCATGATTTTACAAGTTCATGACGAACTGATCATCGAGGTCATCGACTCAGAAATCGAAGCCGCCCAAACTATTCTCATAGAAGAAATGTCTTCGGCAGCTAGTCTGCGAGTCCCATTGGATGTCCAGATTGGAAAAGGCTACTCGTGGCACGAAGCAGCCCACTAGGCAACTTGGCGCTTCCTAGTGAATCACTGCCGACCAATAACCGTTGAAAACCGGCGTGATTCCGCGAAAACCCCAACACTTCTTACGTTGATTTTGACAGGACGTATACCGTAGTATATTAAATGTTGCCAAATTTAGCAGCAAAACACCTACGATGCCGCCGTATAGCTGCGTCGTAAAATCAGTAAGTTTATCAATCATATTAATCCATATCGGAGTCCCTACTACATGACCACTACTAGTAACGCCCCGCAGGTCGCTGTCAATGACATCGGCTCGGCCGAAGAGTTCATGGCTGCAGTCGACGAGACCATCAAATACTTCAACGATGGCGACCTGGTGGCAGGCACCGTCGTCAAAGTCGATCGAGACGAAGTACTGCTCGATATCGGCTATAAGACCGAAGGTGTCATCCCTTCACGTGAATTGTCCATCAAAAACGACGTTGATCCTGACGAAGTCGTTGAGGTTGGCGATTCCGTAGAAGCGCTGGTTCTTACCAAAGAAGATAAAGAAGGCCGCCTCATTCTCTCCAAGAAACGCGCACAGTACGAGCGTGCTTGGGGCGACATCGAAAAAGTCAAGGAAGAAGACGGTGTTGTCACCGGTACCGTGATCGAAGTTGTCAAGGGCGGTCTGATCCTCGACATCGGTCTACGTGGGTTCTTGCCCGCGTCCTTGGTTGAGATGCGTCGTGTCCGCGACTTGGCACCATACGTCGGACAAGAGCTCGAAGCCAAAATCATTGAATTGGATAAGAACCGTAACAACGTTGTCCTGTCCCGCCGTGCTTGGCTGGAACAGACACAATCCGAAACTCGCTCCAACTTCTTGCAAGCATTGCAGAAGGGCCAAGTCCGTACCGGTACCGTTTCCTCGATTGTCAACTTCGGTGCATTCGTGGATCTCGGTGGAGTCGACGGTCTGGTGCACGTTTCGGAACTGTCCTGGAAACATATCGATCACCCATCAGAGGTTGTCGAAGTTGGCCAGGAAGTCACTGTAGAAGTACTCGACGTCGATATGGATCGAGAACGTGTATCCCTATCGCTCAAGGCAACACAGGAAGACCCATGGCAGGTCTTTGCACGCACCCACGCCCTGGGCCAGATTGTACCGGGCAAGGTCACCAAGCTGGTGCCATTCGGTGCATTTGTTCGCGTAGAAGATGGTATCGAAGGTCTGGTTCACATTTCCGAACTGGCTAACCGTCACATCGACACCGCTGAACAGGTTGTCTCGGTCAACGAAGTTCTGTACGTCAAGGTCATTGACATTGACCTGGAGCGTCGCCGTATTTCCCTGTCACTCAAACAGGCTAACGAAGGCGTGGACCCAGAAGGCACCGACTTCGACCCAGCGCTCTACGGTATGGCTGCCGACTACGATGAAGAAGGCAACTACAAATACCCAGAAGGCTTCGATCCTGAAACCAATGAATGGATGGAAGGCTTCGAAGCAGAACGCGCCGCATGGGAGCAGCAGTACGCTGACGCCCAAGCACGTTGGGAAGCTCACAAAGAACAGGTTGCCCGTCATATGGCAGAAGCAGCAGAAGTTGCTGCATCCGAACCAACGGATACCGGCGCAACATCGTACTCCTCGGGTGATGAGCAAACTCAGGTCGACGATTCCGGTACGTTGGCATCCGACGAAGCTCTCGCAGCACTGCGGGAAAAACTGACCGGTAACTAAACCGTCAGCCCGCCGGGCATACCGAAAGGTCGCTACTGTAAAACAGTAGCGGCCTTCGGCGTTAACATGGCAAATACGAGATTACTACCCTATAACACCCAGTGTTCTACGCGGCCCGGACCGCCTCGATAAACGCCTTAAGCAACGCATAATTTTTCTCACCGGGCGACGATTCGACACCGGACGAAACATCAACGCCATCTGGATGATATCGGGCCACAACATCAGCCACATTATCTGGGTTGAGACCACCGGCTAAGATAACCCGAGCATCAATATCACTAACCCAATCGGGAATGGCAGCAAACCGGCCAGTCCCGTGGGAAGCATCATAAAACCAAAAATCTAAGTCTTCGGTAGCGGCCGGGGGAGTCTCTGAAGCTAGCGCTAACGAGTTCACCTCAGCAGGCTCATACAGCTGGACGGTATCCACCTCATGCATAATCGGTTCGACGTGGTCTAGGGTCAGCCCAACTGCGAAAGTATCGATGCGTTTTGCCGCACGTGCGGCAAGTTGACGTACCGTCTCAGTGTCAATTAGGCGTTTGGATTGCGGAGCTTGCATGAAGCCTACAGCGTCGTACCCCAATTCAATGGCCCACTCCAACTGTTCTGCAGTCGTGATGCCGCATACTTTGACATAGAGCTTAGACATAGCCTCAAACCTTCTGTGACTGAGTAACGATAAATCGCCGATCTCCAGCTATCTGGCGGGTCGGACCCACGCTGTGTTGCAATTGTGCACGATAGCCCCGGGACCTATTGAATACGGTAAACAGTACACCACCTGGCTTCAATGCGCGGGATGCTTCAGCGAACAGAAAATGCGCAATGTCGCTGGTAAGTTCAGTCCCATCATGAAATGGCGGATTCAGCACCACCACATCGACACTGGCATTACCCAACTGGACTAACCCAGACTGATGCATCACGTGCACGCCGTCTACGTTATTGGCCGCCAGAGTCGCCGCAGTGGATCGCACAGCTGAAGCTGAATCATCGGTGGCGATCAAGTGGCCAACGGCAGTGCACCGCGCAAGAAACGTGGCGATAGTACCATTACCACAGCCTAAATCTACTCCTACAGTATCCGGACCAAAATACTTTGCATGATAGGGCATCAAACTTTCTAACAGCAACCGGGTTCCCGGATCGAGTCTGGCCGCACCAAAAGTGAGCCCGTAAGCTCGTAGCTGTAAGGTATGTGATGCTATCTGCACCGTATTTTTCCGTGGGATCCGTGGCGGTGCATCACCAACTAGGCCTTTTGGTTCCTGTGCACGCAATGCACGAGCTTTATGATAACCTCGTGAAGCCGAAACATGACTAAACGATGCTTCTAGTACCTTATTCATCGAAAAATTCAGGTGCCGTTGCAACTGCCCGGCTAAGAACATTACTTGTTTATCTGCCCAGCGTGCGATCTGCCACGAGACTTCTTCTAAAGCCTCCAGTGGCCGAGCCAACCGGTAGACCACCGTTGCGACGCCATCTAGAATATCCGGCGAGACGGCTGTAGCCACCGGCCCGGTGATGGACGCTTGGTCTGCTGCCAGCCCGGCCGAATCTTGTACAAACCGTACCTGTAGCTTCTGTTCTCTCGCCCAGGCGCTAAGCGCCCCGGAAACATCATTGATCACAACAAACGGGGCAGTTGTTCGCCAGGGCTCAGCCGTCAACGTTTCATCCAGAACCTGTAACAGCATTCGGTCAACATTATCGGGTACGACTTTGCTTTGAATCATGTCAGCCTATCCTGCCACTGGATGCCAACGGCTTCTGCCTGCAGGGCACCGGCAGTCATTGCTGCTAGCCGTGTGTTGAAGTGTTCTAGCGCGTGGTCAACATCGTCCAGACCTACAGTGATCTTTGCAGTAGAACCTGCGTAATCCGTTCCTAAGACAGCAAAATTTGCCGAACGTAGGTCGTTTTCGACTCGACCGACCTCAGCATGCGGTGCATGAATATTCACAAGTAACATTCGTTGGCGCACTACCAGTGGTGTTTGTTCTAGTGTGGCGACTACGGTATCTGAATAGGCACGAACCAAACCACCAGCACCCAGTTTGATCCCACCAAAATAGCGCACCACGATGGCACAAATATCCGAAATATCGGCGCATTCTTGGCCAGCATGTACAGCACGGTAATTCGTCAAAGCCTGCAGCATAGGCATCCCGGCAGTACCAGCCGGTTCACCATCATCGGAGGAACGCTGAATATCCCGATCTGCGCCAAGCACAAATGCCGGCACCACGTGAGTGGCTGCATGATGAACGCCACGCACCTCATCTATCCAAGCACGTGCCGCATCCTCTGAATCAACTCGACGGATCATTCCGATAAACTCAGAGCGGCGAATATCGAGGCGGACCTCCACTGGATTGTCATGTGCCACCACGGTATAACGGCTATTACGAGCAGAATCAGCAAAATGCATAACCACAAGTCTACCTAGGAGTTTTCATGCGTCATCTCGCCTTGACCGGCGGCATCGGATCCGGTAAATCAACCGTTGCGGAATTCTTCGCCGACCACGGCGCAACGATCATCGATGCTGACGCCATCTCTCGCGAGCTGATGGAACCAGGCCAACCGGTGCTAGACGAAGTGGCCACCGCCTTTGGCCAGCACCTACTGGATGAGACAGGACGCCTTGACCGCCAAGCCCTGGCAAAGATTGTCTTCAACGACGACGACGCACGTCAGCAGCTCAACGGTATCGTCCATCCGGCAGTGCGTGCCGAATCCGCCCGATTGCGCGAAGCAGCATTGGCAACAGATCCCCAACACGCCGTGATTATCGAAGACATCCCCCTTCTTATTGAAACCGGTCAAGCACAACAATTTGACGGAGTCATCGTGGTAATTGCAGATTATCAAACTCGTCTTCAACGCTTAGTGGATGTCCGTGGGATGGATGCTACCGATGCCAAGTCACGGATTGCAGCCCAGGCAACCGATGAGCAGCGGCGGGCCGTTGCTGACTGGTGTATTGATAATTCTGGCACACTGGACGAGACTCGGGCTCAGGTCGCTACAGTCTGGTCAGATCTGACCGGCAATACGACTAGCAGATGACCAGATAAAAAACACCACTTCATCTTGGATCACAAGGACCCACCATCACTACTCGCTCACACGTTTTCACCGCTAACTCAATGACTCGGGTTATTATCGGGTGGTTGGCTGTGTTGATATTAGCCATCACACAGCAGTTTTTAGCTCCGCCGGTACCCGGTGTCATCCTGGTCTTGGTATTGGCCGGAGTCGTCGTGATTATTAGCATCTGTTCTTTCGGTGTGGTCACCCAAGCCGAAAAACTTGCACAACGTATGGGCGATCCGTACGGCTCACTGGTGCTTACGATTTCCATTGTGCTCATCGAAGTTATTCTGATCTCAGCAGTCATGCTAGGTCCTGGTGACCACACCACTATTGGACGCGATTCGGTCATGGCCGTATCGATGATCATTATGAATCTAGTTATCGGCATCGCGGTACTTCTGGCCACCAGAAAACACGGCCCATTAGTGCACAACCGCACCGGAACTGCCAGTTACTCAACCATGCTCATCGCGTTGCTTACCGTAGCTTTCGTACTACCGGGACAACTGGATGCCAACGGCAGCTATCCGCCGGGTATCGCTGCCATCATTGCAATTGGAACGCTGGCTACTTATGCATATTTTCTTTACCGTCAGATGTTCCACCAGCCCGGCGATTTTGCGGAAACCGACCCCATCGGCATTAGGGCAGCCGGTGAGGCTTCCGGCATCACTGCTCAGCCACCGATCGCGGAAACATTTGCTAAACACCGTGCCGAAATCCTGCAACGTATTATTCTATTAGTTATTACGGTGATCCCGGTGGTGATTTTAGCCCAATACATGGCCCAACTTCTTGACGATGGGCTTGGACGTACTCAATTACCCATTGAGCTCGCCGGTGTGTTGATCGCTGCCATTGTGTTTTTGCCAGAAACCATCACGTCTTTGCGTGCCGGTAGCGCCGGAGAACTGCAGCGCGTAGTGAATCTGTGCCATGGAGCATTGGTCTCGACCGTATCTGTGACGATTCCGGCGGTGTTACTGATCGGTCTGGTCACCGGCCAGACCGTTGTACTAGCTGAAAGCAGTAGCAATATGGTGCTCTTGGCTGCCACCATGATAATAACCGTCAGTAACTTTTCTGCACCAAAGATAACGGTTATGCATGCTTTGCCACATTTGATGCTGTTCATCGTGTACGTCCTGTTGCTGTTTCAATAAGCCTTAGCCTGCGGGCGAATCGGTGGTCAGTGTTTGGCAGATGGGCGTAACATATATGGCATGAGTTTGGCCCAAGAAATTAACCGTGTTGTGGCACCATTTACGGTCGAAGCACCTTATGAGCCTGCCGGAGACCAACCACAAGCTATCGCTGAATTAGCTGAACGTATCGAAGGCGGCGAAAAAGATGTGGTGCTTATGGGCGCCACCGGTACCGGCAAGTCAGCAACCGCAGCCTGGTTGGTCGAGCGGCTCCAGCGGCCTACCTTGGTGTTGGTCCAAAACAAGACATTAGCTGCCCAGCTGGCCAACGAGTTTCGCGATCTGCTGCCCAATAATGCAGTGGAATACTTCGTGTCCTACTACGATTATTATCAGCCGGAAGCCTACGTCCCGCAGACTGATACGTTTATTGAAAAAGACTCCTCCATTAATGAGGAAGTCGAACGGTTGCGCCACTCTGCCACTAACGCGCTGTTGACACGCCGAGATACGTTGGTCGTAGCTACGGTCTCGTCAATATTTGGCTTGGGTACGCCGGAAGAATACATTGCCCAAATGGTCACCGTAAAAGTTGGTGACATGTTGGACCGCGATGACTTGTTACGCCAGTTCGTCAATATGCAATATGCGCGTAATGACGCCGATTTTCACCGCGGAACATTCCGCGTTCGTGGCGATACCGTAGAAATCATTCCGATGTATGAAGAGCTTGCGGTGCGTATTGAATTTTTCGGTGACGAAATCGACACGATACAAACTTTGCATCCCCTGACCGGTGACGTAATTCGTGAAGAAGGTGAAATGTATATATTTCCTGCTTCACACTATGTTGCCGGGGATGATCGAATGGCACGAGCCATCAAAGATATCGAAGACGAACTGCGCGTGCGACTAGAAGAAATGGAAGCCCAAAATAAGCTGTTGGAGGCCCAACGGCTGCGGATGCGCACCACATATGATTTAGAAATGATGCAGCAGATGGGCTATTGCAACGGCATCGAAAACTACTCACGGCATATCGATGGGCGAGCACCGGGCAGCGCACCACATACATTATTGGATTATTTCCCGGACGATTTCTTACTGATTGTCGACGAATCGCACGTTACGGTCCCACAAATTGGCGGGATGTACGAAGGCGATGCCTCACGAAAGCGCACCCTGGTCGACCATGGTTTCCGGTTACCCTCGGCATTGGATAACCGGCCTTTGAAATGGGACGAATTTCTGGAACGCATTGGTCAAACTATCTACTTATCGGCTACTCCAGGTCCTTATGAGCTGTCACAATCCGATGGGGTAGTGGAACAAATTATCCGCCCAACCGGGCTAATTGATCCAGAGGTGATCGTCAAAGAAACCAAAGGCCAAATCGATGATCTCATGGATGAGATTAATTTGCGTGTGGAACGCGATGAGCGTGTACTGGTTACCACGCTGACCAAACGCATGGCTGAAGATTTGACGGACTATTTGATTGAGCACGGCGTCAAGGTGCAGTATTTGCACTCCGATGTGGATACCTTGCGACGCGTGGAGCTCATGACGGAACTTCGCAAAGGCGTCTTCGATGTGCTCGTCGGTATCAACCTGTTACGTGAAGGCCTAGATCTGCCCGAGGTTTCGCTCGTTTCGATCTTAGACGCGGATAAAGAGGGTTTCCTACGCTCCAATCGGTCGCTGATTCAGACCATTGGCCGTGCAGCACGTAATGTGTCCGGCGAGGTACACATGTATGCGGATAAAATCACCGAATCCATGCAGTACGCCATCGACGAGACTAACCGTCGTCGTGAGATCCAAAAGGCTCACAACAAGAAACATGGTATTGACCCGCAGCCGCTGCGCAAACGCATCGCTGATATTACTGATCAGCTGGCACGTGAAGATGCCGATACCCAGGATTTGATGTCCGGTATGGCCGGAATCAAAACTGGCTTCGATTATGGCATGGGCAATCGCGGTTATACCGCTACGATCACCGAAGAACAGCAGCAAGCCAGTATGGAATCCGCCGATGGACAAGTCGCCAAGCTGGCTGCCGTGCCTGCCAAGGATCTATCCGATCTGATTCAGCAGATGTCTGACCAAATGCATCAAGCGGCCGTAGACCTCAATTTCGAACTTGCTGCCCGGCTACGTGACGAAGTTTCCGAGCTCAAAAAAGAACTGCGCGATATGCAACGAGAAGGCCACGCATAGCATTAGCGGGCATGACAATCCGGAACGTCGCAATACTGCTGCAAATTAGCTGATATAGTCATATCCGTACAAGGGAGTATCCCATAAGCCCCGCAGACGTCAGCACGTCGAACATCGTTGTTCGGCCGGATGCGGGTCCCGTATTCTACGTCGGGGGAGAGACTTGTGGTATTTAGGTTTGCTAAAGCTAGGAAGGACTCCCTGATATGGAGATCACCGGGTTAACCTGGGGTATCACGTGTGTCGTTATCATCGGGCTCATTGTTTTTGATTACTACGCTCACGTTAAAAAAGCTCATACGCCCACGCTGAAAGAATCCGGTATCTGGTCTGCCATTTACCTGGCCATTGCACTTGCGTTTGGGCTCGTGTTTTTTGCCTTCGGAGATACGGACCACGCGGTTGAATATTATGCCGGATTTATTACCGAAAAAGCGTTATCTATCGATAACCTTTTTGTCTTCATGATCATCATGACCAGCTTTAATGTGCCACGAAAATTCCAGCAAAAAGTTCTCCTGTTCGGTATAACTTTTGCGTTAATAAGCAGAACAGTGTTTATTTTGGCTGGAGCAGCCATCCTGGAATGGTGGTCTGATGCGTTCTATATCTTCGGGATCTTCCTGCTCATCCTGGCCGGCCAACAGCTCAAATCAGAGTTTTCCTCGCCCGAAGAAGCTGGCGCAGAAGCAGATAATTTCATGGTCCGTTTTGCTAAGAAAATCCTGCCGGTTACTGACCACTACGCAGAAGATAAACTAACCACCAAGATCGACGGTAAACGCTTCGTAACCCCGATGTTATTGGTGATGATAGCCATCGGGGCAACTGACCTGATCTTCGCTCTGGATTCAATCCCAGCAATCTTCGGGCTGACACAGGAACCCTATATTGTCTTTACGGCTAATGCTTTTGCCCTATTAGGGTTGCGTCAGCTTTACTTTCTCATCGACGGCTTGCTTGACCGCCTGGTATACCTGGGTTACGGTCTGGCTGCAATCCTAGGCTTTATCGGTATCAAATTGATGCTGCACGCATTAAGCCAAAACAACTTACCATTTATTTATGATGGGCAAGATGTCCCGGTACAAGAACCCACGACCGGCATCTCACTGCTGGTCATCCTAACGATCTTAGTTGTTACGATCATCTGGTCCTTGGTCAGTCCACGAGGCAAGGCACTCAAAGCCCTTCAGAATGCGGAAAAATTTGCCTACCGCTACACCCAATTGCCAGACGACTGCACCCCTGAACAGCGCAGAACAGCAGCTCAAAAAATGGATTTTTGGACCCAGCAGGCTGAAGCAACCGAACACCGCTACTTGGAAGAACTGATTGACCACAAAGACCGCTGGTCAGCAATTATCCGCGTTGCTCACGAAACGCGTTTAGAAGACGCCAACCGGCAAGGGATACCAGCGCTAGTATCACAGAAAATCGTAACCACCGACGGACCTGTACTATCACCTGACACCAATGGCAAAACAGCCAATGGCCACAAGACAAACACCGAGCAGCAATAGCTTCTAGGTGAGACTGGAGCGGTTAATCATATCGTGAAGGTGCCGAAAGATTTCGGCACCGGCCTCGCCGATGCCATCGTGGTGCCACGCATCAGATTCCCATATCTGCAGGTTATTGACCTGCTGAGCTGATGCAAATGATAGATTACGTTCAACGAAGACGTCGTCGGTATATACCAATGCAGCCACCGGCACGGAGTTTTTAGCTAGCTGATCCAGATCATACAGTGGGCCCCAGTGGGTGTATTGAGCAAGAATTTCGGTGGCTTCCGCCATGGGTTGTAAAGCCGGATCCAGTTCGGTGTACCAGTCAAAACACATTTCACCGGTCAATAAGGGCGTAGCAGTTTTCTTCGGGTCAAAATCCGGATGTTCAGTCAATACCCGTTGTGCCGCCCAAGCAGTTGGCTGAGCCCCGGGTTGTGCATAAATAGCTTCATGCAGAACGAGGTATAAAGGATTCATCGCCCGTGACACTTGATTATATACGGCCTCTAAGAATGCATCTGACAGTCTTTGCGTTCCGGGAATAAATGCTTCTTGCAGGGTATAGTGCAGTGCATCAATGCGTGTGTTGGCGCCCAGATGCATGCCCAAGGCTTGCACACGTCCAATAGTCAGTGGTGAACCATCCGGCAATACGACGTCGCCCTGTCGGACACGCTGATAGATTGCGCTGAGCGTTTCAAAATCCGCCGGATAGCGACGAAAATATTCCTGGTTTCGAGCACGCATACGCTGATAGGTTGCCTGCAATACCTGATCAGCGGGGCCTTGTAGCGGTGGAATACCGCCGGTAATCATGGACCCGGCAAGTCCTTCAGGAGCAAAGGACAGATACGTCAGGGTACAGAAACCACCAAAGGATTGTCCCAGTGTGACCCACGGTTCCGAGTCCAGCCCCTTACGAATAGCTTCGGCATCAGCCACGATATCCGGAGCGCGGAAGTGCCGCAGATATCGGGCCTGTGCTTCCGGTGCTCCACGCTCGGGTAATGTATAGCGATTAATGGGTGTAGACAGGCCGGTTCCACGCTGGTCCAGCATCAGCACGCGGTAATGTTTAAGGGCTTCAGCCATCCATCCACTCACCCGAGAGGGCCGTGCTCCCTTCCCACCGGGCCCACCTTGTAGGAATAATAACCATGGTTTATCCTCACCACCGTCAGCACAGTATTCTCGAGCGTATACCGTAATAGCCTCACCCTCGGGGTTGGTATAGTCCAGTGGGACAGTAAAAAAGTGGTCGGTAATGTGTGTACCGTCCTGCATCCGGGATGCGGCACCTGGATGATGAGTTGCGGTTGTCACATGGTCTCCTTCGGATAAAAACAGTTTTAGATGGCTGGGGTGCCAACGGACAGGATCGTTACGGCTGGAGATCCTTGTTCATTAGAAGCTTCCAGGTGTACCACAGCATTAATCGCGAAATCGTGGTTGCCATTGGGATCGACTAAGACTTGTGACACCAGCCAGTAATCACCGGCAGTTGCTCCAACATCAGCTAATTCAGCGGCAGATAACCCAGGGCGTGTATCGATGCGGAAAAATTCGGGCGCCCGGGCTGTGGGGGAGTCGTCAAGATCTTCATACTGGTCGAAGAAATCATCCAAAGCATCGGCCCAGTTATCCGAAGTGAAGGGCACTGCACCATCGGGTAAATAATCCAAGGATTCCAACCGAGCATCTTGTTCATCACCAAACAGCTGTACGCGGTGGAACATCGCATTGCGCACCATAACTGTGAATACCGCGGTGGTTTCGGTAAGTTTGGGCGCTTCTGGTGGGGTGATGGCCTCGTGATCGGCAATAAGCTGATCCACGTCGTCGGTCAGCATATTTTCCCACTCTTCCAACAGCGAGGAGTCGGTTGTGATAATAATGGTTTCCAACCATTGTTGCAGCAGATCGAGTTCTTCGGTACGTAATTCCTGCGGAATCGTTTGACGCAAAGCTTTTGCTGCATCCGTAAGATAGCGCAATAACACACCTTCAGAGCGGGCAATACCGTAGTAGTTGACGTAATCGCCAAAGCCCATGGCCCGCTCATACATATCGCGCACCACAGACTTAGGCTGGAGCTCAAATTCTGCCAACCAGGGCGCACCCTGCCGGTAAAGTTCAAACTGTTGGTTAAGCAGTTCTCCTAACGGCTGGGGATAGGTGAGGTTGTCCAGCACGTTCATGCGCTCGTTATATTCCAGTCCGTCGGCACGCATCCGGGCCATTTCTTCATCACGCAGCTTGCGTAATTGTGCGGTTAGTACTTGTCGAGGGGGTTCCAGCGTGGCCTCGATGATAGATACCATGTCCACCGCGTAACTGGGGGAGTTAGGATCCAGTAGCTCAAAGGCGGCTAATGCGAAAGGAGACAGGGGCTGATTCAAAGCGAAATCCGCTTGCAAATCCACGGTCAATTCAAGACGGTTGCCCCACTCGTCAGGGGTATCGTGTGCGACGACGACATCGGTGACCAATAGTTCACGCAAAATACCAATGGCCCGGCGTTGTAATTGCGCTTTGGCGGCTTTGGTTTCGGCTGAGCGCAGGATCATGCGACGCACCGCGGTGATTGGATTACCCGGTCGAGCCAGGATGTTTAGCAGCATTGAGTGGGTGATTCGCATCCGAGACATCATAGGTTCTGGCTGAGCAGACACTAGTTTGTCGAAAGTTGCTTTGGACCAAGAAACGAACCCTTTAGGTGGAGTCTTTTTAGGTTGCGATTTTGTCGACTGGGCGATGCGGCGTGCGCGTTCGTCCTCATTTTTAATGCTGGCAAATTTTTCGGTTGCTTTCTGCTGGGCCAACTGGTTTTCAATAATGTGTTCTGGCGCCTGCACCACAACGGTTCCGGCAGTATCAAACCCAGCGCGACCGGCACGGCCAGCGATTTGGTGAAACTCTCGGGCATTGAGATGTCGCTGCCGTGTGCCGTCAAATTTCGATAAGCCGGTCATGAGCACGGTGCGGATGGGGACGTTGATGCCGACCCCCAGCGTGTCAGTACCTGAAATGACTTTAAGCAGCCCCTGCTGGGCAAGTCGTTCGACAAGTCGCCGATACTTGGGCAACATACCGGCATGATGCACTCCGATTCCCTGACGTATCAACCGGTTGAGACTTTTACCAAACCCCGAGGCGAACCGGAAGTCTTTGATAATTTCGGCAATACGATCTTTTTCGTGACGCGATGTAACAGACAGGGAAGCCAAATTTGAGGCCTGCTCGACAGCATCCAGTTGCGAAAAATGCACAATATAGACCGGTGCAAGATCGGCTTGTACAAGGGCTTCGACCTGTTGTTGTACCGGAATTTCCGAATATTCAAAGTATAAGGGAATCGGTCGTGTTGTAGATGAGACCGTTATGGTTTGTCGTCGGGTCCGTTCGGTCAATGATGCCTCGAAACCACTGGTATCGCCCAGTGTCGCTGACATCAACACAAATTGTGCTTGCGGCAGTTCTAATAACGGCACCTGCCAGGCCCAACCGCGTTGTGGGTCTGCATAGAAATGAAATTCATCCATGACCACCGAGCCAATTGCTAGTCCCGAACCTTCCCGGAGGGCATGGATCGCTAAAATTTCCGCGGTACAGCAAATGATAGGGGCATCTGGATTAATAGCTGAATCCCCAGTCACCATACCCACATGTTCGGCACCAAAGATTTCGATTAGGTCAAAGAACTTTTCGGAAACTAGCGCTTTGATCGGCGCCGTATAGTAACTAGTCTCACCCCGAGCTAGTGAATAAAAATGCGCGGCCAATGCGACCATAGATTTTCCCGACCCCGTGGGCGTTGCCATGATGACGTTTTTGGCGTCCATCACCTCAGTAATGGCTTCATCCTGGGCCGGATACAGTTGGATACCACGCTGGTCAGCCCATTCGACGAACCGATCATATAACAACACCGGTTCTATTTCTTCGCCATGTTCAGGGTCCGGAAGGAAATCAGTCAGTTGCACCTAATACATCCTAGTACGCCGAACGATTTGCTGTGTCAGGGCCGACATTGCGGTTCGTAACGCTGCAAATGCATCCTTTGGCCAGGCGAGTTTAGGCTGGACTCATGGAAAAATTTGTATGGGATCCCGCCCAATATGCGCATTTTGCCGGTCATCGTGCGCGGCCTTTCGTTGACTTGACCAATGCCATCGAGCTCGACGCTCCTCAGCGCGTCGTCGATATGGGGTGCGGTCCAGGCAATATGACGCTTACCATGGCACATCGGTGGCCAAACGCGACTATCACAGGCTATGACGCTTCAGCAGAAATGATTGAGGACGCTCGTACACTCATCACCAACCAGCAGGGATCTTATAAGAATGTTTCTTTCCACCAGCAGGAAGCTGGCTCGTGGACGCCGCCTACTGATACCGACGTGATTGTCTCCAACGCGATGTTTCAGTGGCTGCCGGATCACATTAACGTGATAAACGAGTGGCTAGAATTACTGAAACCCGGTGCATGGTTTGCCATGCAAGTACCCGGCAATAATATTGCCCGATCCCATCAATTTATTGGCGAATTAGCTCACGAGCCCAAATACCAAGTGGCAGCACAGGCAGCCTATACCGGCGAAACAATCCACTCAGTCGAAGAGTACACGCGCATGCTGCTCGACCACAGCTTTCGGCCCAATGTTTGGGAAACTACCTACCACCAGGTACTTTCCGGGCCGGACCCAGTTTTCGATTGGGTCAAGGGTGCAGCGCTACGGCCCGTGTTACAAAAGCTCACCGAATACGATAACACCCATAAAACGTCGCTATATGACTCGTTTGTGGCACGCTATAAGGCCGAAATGCTTGACGCCTATCCGCCGTATGTTGGACCAGATGGCCAAGAAGTCACCGTGTATCCATTCCGGCGGATTTTCGTAGTGGGCCACAAAGAACTGGATTACTTTATCTAAACGGCAGCCGAATTACCAGCCGCGTTGACGCCATTCATCAAGGTGTGGCCGTTCGTCACCCAAAATCGTATAACCACCGTGACCGGGCAGCACCACCGTGTCGTCGTCATAGACGGCAAAAACTCGGTCGGCCACATCATTGATGAGTGTTTCGAAGCGTTCAGCATCGTTCCAGGTATTACCAACCCCACCCGGGAACAATGAGTCACCGGAAAAGATCACTGTGGGTTCATCACCATTGGGCACATACACCAGTGCCACTGATCCGGGAGTATGACCGCGCAATGCGATAACGTCCAGCTCAATTCCTGGAAACTGTGCCTTGTCACCGTGGCGCAGATGCACTTTTGCAGCCACACCGGTGGCTGATTCGATCGCTTGGGCGTCAGGCGCACCCGCCGATGTAGGCACCTGGGTACGCTGCACAATTTCTGGGAGGGCACGAATATGGTCCCAGTGTTCGTGCGTGGTGATCAACGATACTAAATCTAGATCGCAGGGCGTATCGTCAGCCGCCGACTCCAGCAATTCCATAATGGCATCCGGGTCATCAGCGGCATCGATAAGTACCTGTGAGCCAGTTGTTTTTGACGTGATGACATACACGTTATTGTCCATCTCAGAAACCGAACGTGTCCGGATGGTGACCTGTGGCAAGTCATACAAAACCTTAATGGGGCCAAGTGTTGGTGACGTTTTGGACATGACCGCCAATTTACACGTTCAGGCCAATTGTTGCGAATAGCATTAGGATTCACGCTTTGCTTAGCTTTAGGCGAAGACCCACCCTATGTGGTTGCCAAACTCGCTGCTATGACCAGAATTGATCTATCCTGGAAGTCTAGTTTTCTACTGTCTTGCATGACTCGAGGATTGAGTACTTGACCACCACACACAGCGTTGACGGGACATCTAGCCAACAACACTCCACTAGTCTAGTTTCCCAGACAGACCAGTCCGAAGACGCCGTTGCCGGCGCACATGAACCCGACCGGATTGTGGTCCAAGGGGCACGGGAACATAATCTTAAAAATGTTAACCTCAACATCCCGCGTGATGCATTCATTGTGTTTACTGGACTGTCTGGTTCCGGAAAGTCCTCGCTGGCCTTCGACACGATTTTTGCCGAAGGGCAGCGACGATATGTGGAATCGCTATCGTCCTATGCCCGCATGTTCCTTGGTCGGGTTGATAAACCATCAGTAGACTTTATCGAGGGTTTATCGCCTGCGGTATCTATTGATCAGAAGTCGACCTCGAAAAACCCCCGCTCTACGGTCGGTACTATTACCGAAATTCATGACTATATGCGGTTGCTGTGGGCACGTATCGGTATTCCACACTGCCCAGAGTGTGGTGAGCCTGCTTCTCAGCAAACACCCCAGCAAATCGTGGATCAGCTGCTTGAACTTGAAGAGCGTACCCGATTCCAGGTACTGGCGCCGGTGGTACGAGGACGTAAGGGCGAGTTCGTTGAACTTTTTGCCAAGCTGTCCGCACAAGGCTATTCCCGAGCCATCGTTGATGGGGAGCAAGTTCAATTATCTGACCCACCAAAGTTAGAAAAACAGGTTAAACATAACATCGCGGTAATTGTTGACCGTTTGGTTATCCGAGAGGGAATCCGCCAACGACTTGCCGATTCCGTGGAGACCGCTTTAGAACTGGCAGAGGGCATCATCGTCGTCGATTTTGTCGACATTGACGCTCAACTTGATCCAGAGCAGCGTAATACCGGTGAGTGGGCTGCCGTCGATGAGAACGGCCAGGCAAAATACCGCTCATTTTCCGAAAAGCTTTCGTGCCCCAATGGTCATATCCTCAACATTGATGAGATCGAGCCGCGCTCCTTTTCTTTCAATAATCCCTTTGGCGCGTGCACTACTTGTACCGGTATTGGATCACAGCTGCAGGTTGATGAAGAATTACTGATTCCAGACCCAGACCTTAGCCTGGCTGAAGGCGCCATCGCGCCATGGGATATTGGCAAGCGTACCCGCGACTATTGGCAACGGCTCATGTCAGGATTGGCCGATGAAGTCGGGTTTTCCATGGACACAGCGTTCAAGGACTTACCGAAAAGGGCTAAGAATGCATTGCTGCACGGTAAAGATTTTAAAGTTCAAGTCTCATACCGAAACCGCTGGGGGCGCGAACGGCGCTACACCACTGGTTTTGAGGGAGTCATCGACTATGTCAAACGCAAATACGATGAGGCTGAATCTGATCAGGCTCGCGATCGATTCCAGTCGTACATGCGTGAAGTTGCCTGCCCGGCATGTGGTGGTGCACGGCTAAATCCCACTTCACTGTCGGTATTGGTAGGCGGCAAGTCGATCGCCGAAGTCTCTCAGATGCCAATGGAAGACTCCATTATGTTTATGCGTCAGTTGGAGCTGTCGGAACGCGATGCCAAAATCGCCGATCAGGTGCTCATCGAAATTAATGCGCGCCTGAAATTCTTATTGGATGTGGGCCTGGATTATCTGAACCTGGAACGTCCTGCAGGTACGCTTTCCGGTGGGGAAGCACAGCGCATTCGTTTAGCTACCCAAATTGGTTCTGGACTGGTTGGTGTCCTCTACGTCTTGGATGAGCCCTCAATTGGGCTGCACCAACGAGACAACCGGCGTCTTATAGAGACACTGCTACGTCTGCGCGATCTAGGCAATACACTCATTGTGGTCGAGCACGATGAAGAAACCATTGCTGAAGCTGACTGGATTGTCGATATTGGCCCGGATGCAGGGGAGAAGGGCGGCCACATCGTGCATTCCGGTTCCGTTGAAGGCCTCAAAGACAACACCGATTCGTTGACTGGCGACTACTTATCTGGGCGTAAACAAATCGTCGTACCACCCAAACGCCGTCCGGTGGCCAAAGACCACCAGATCGAGATTGTCGGTGCACGCGAAAATAACCTACAAAACGTCAACGCAGAGTTTCCGTTGGGTGTTTTCACCGCAGTAACCGGGGTTTCGGGGTCCGGAAAGTCCACGCTGGTCAATGAGATCCTTTACAAAGTGCTGGCCAATCAGCTTAATAATGCCCGCCATGTTCCAGGCCGTCATCGTCGCGTCAACGGCATTGATCAGCTAGATAAGGTTGTTCACGTCGATCAGTCACCAATTGGGCGTACGCCACGGTCGAATGCCGCCACCTATACTGGCGTCTTTGACCATATCCGCAACCTTTTTGCAGATACCCCCGAGGCCAAGGTGCGTGGCTATAAACCCGGCCGGTTCTCTTTTAACGTCAAAGGTGGTCGTTGCGAGGCCTGCTCGGGCGATGGCACGATAAAAATCGAAATGAACTTCTTGCCAGATGTGTATGTACCGTGCGAGGTCTGCCATGGTGCACGCTACAACAGAGAAACCCTAGAAGTAGAGTACAAGGGCAAAAACATTTCCGAAGTGTTAAACATGCCCATTGATGGGGCCGCCGAATTTTTTGCCCCATATCAACGCATCGCACGTCATCTCAATACCCTGGTGGATGTCGGTTTGGGGTATGTTCGCTTGGGCCAACCAGCAACTACCTTATCCGGGGGAGAGGCCCAGCGGGTGAAATTGGCTACCGAGCTGCAACGTCGTGCCACCGGAAAATCTGTGTATGTCTTGGATGAGCCCACTACCGGGTTGCACTTCGAAGACATCCGCAAACTTCTGGTGGTGCTCAATCGGTTGGTGGAAAAAGGCAATACGGTGATTACCATCGAACATAATCTAGATGTCATTAAATCCGCCGACTGGATTGTTGATCTGGGACCAGAGGGCGGTTCTGGTGGTGGCCAAATTGTTGCCACGGGTACACCGGAACAAGTGGCACAAATCGAAAGCAGTCATACCGGTAGATTCTTGGCGAAGGCGTTACACCCATAACGTTGTAGAATCAGTAAGTCCACGTGTGCACCAATACTGCCTGGTCCAGGCAGGAAGGAAAATAATGGCAATCGGCGAAACTGGGGTCGTCCGTACCGGGGTGCGTTCCCTATTGCGGTTCGGGGCGCGGCCTAAAACGTCTGGTTTCGAAAATATCCCAGAAACCGGTGGCTTCATTGTCGCCAGCAATCACTTGTCGTTTTTAGACTCGGTTATCATCCAGTCCATGTTGCCGCGTCAGGTGCGCTTTTTCGCCAAAGCAGACTATTGGACGCAGCAAGGCCTTAAAGGCAAGATCATGCGCAGCTTCTTCGATTCGGTCGGGTCCATCCCGGTGGAACGTGGCGACCACTCGGCTTCTGTCACAGCGCTCAAGCAACTTGTAGACTTCATCGAAAGCGGCGACGGCGTCGGCATCTATCCGGAAGGCACCCGGTCACGTGATGGCCGCCTATACCGGGGTCGTACCGGCGTCGGCTGGTTAGCACTTACCACCGGTGTGCCGGTGATACCAGTGGGTTTGATCGACACCGATAAGCTGCAGCCACCGGGCAAAAACATTATCCTGCCACGTAAATTTGAAGTCCATGTTGGACCGCCCATCCACGTGGAACACCACGGCCCCAAACACGGGCTCCAGCTTCGGCGTCAAACCACCGATACTATTATGGAAAAAATCGCTGAGCTTACCGGGCAACAACGCGTTGATCACTACAACAAGAGGCCAGACGAAACGGCCTCCTAACCGCAGAAGGAGTCCAGAACGCTTTGGCTGATCCAGCCTCTTACCGGCCAAAAACCTCAGATATTCCCACAGACCCGGGCGTTTACCGTTTCAAAGACCCCCACGGTCGGATTATTTATGTGGGTAAGGCCAATAATCTCCGTTCCCGTCTCAGTTCATATTTCGTAAACCCCAATACACTGCCACCCAAAACGCACACCATGGTGCACACGGCAGCAGCGGTCGAGTGGACCGTGGTGACTTCGGAACAAGAAGCCATCCAACTGGAATACACCTGGATCAAAGAATTCACCCCGCGGTTCAACATCATGTACCGCGACGATAAATCGTATCCTTACTTGGCTGTGACCATGAACGAAAAATATCCACGCGTTATGGTGATGCGGGGCGATCGGCGCAAAGGCGTGAAATACTTTGGCCCGTTCCACCCCGCCAAAGCAATCCGGGAAACCGTGGACCGTATGCTTCGAGTCTTTCCCGTTCGTACGTGTTCAGCCGGCGTTTTCCGGCGCGCCCAACTGGCCAACCGCCCCTGTCTGATGGGGTACATCGATAAATGCGCAGCCCCGTGTGTCGGGCGAATATCACAAGAAGACCACTACGCACTTGCTGAAGACTTTGTGGCATTTATGAACGGCGATGTCCGTCCCTATTTGCGTGAGCTCGAAGATCAAATGCAGCAAGCCGTCACAGACCTGCGTTACGAGGACGCCGCCCGCTACCGCGATGATATTGAAGCGCTCAAAAAAGTCTTTGAACGTAATGCTGTTGTGCTGCCAGAAAATACCGAAGCCGATATTTTTGCCTTCGCCGAAGACGAGCTTGAAGCCGCCTTTCAAGTCTTCCACGTGCGCGACGGGCGGATTCGGGGCCAACGTGGTTGGGTCGTCGAAAAAGTCGAAGATACCACCAAACCCCAGTTGGTGGAACAACTCTTACTACAAATCTACGGTGACATTGAAGACGCCGAACGCATCCCACGGGAAGTCCTCGTCCCCGCCGCACCGGAAAATGCCGAACAGATTGAAACATGGATGACCCAACGGCGTGGCGCCAATGTTGACCTGCGCGTTCCACAGCGAGGCACAAAACGACAACTGCTTGAGACCGTGCAAGAAAACGCCGACGGCGCACTGCGATTGCATAAATCCCGACGCTCAGGAGACATCACCGCACGCTCAGCGGCACTACGAGAACTCCAAGAAGCCCTAGAACTTGACCAACCATTATTGCGGATTGAGGCCTACGACATCTCACATGTCCAAGGCACCAATGTGGTTGGTTCCATGGTGGTTTTCGAAGACGGGCTACCCAAAAAACGTGACTACAGGCAATTCAATGTCACCGGCGAAGCCGCCCGCGATGACACAGCGGCCATGGATGATGTATTGACCCGGCGATTCAAAAATTACCTGAAAGAACAAGCCAACGCCCCAGAGGTATTATCCGGTGAATTAGCCACTGAGGATCCAGAAACCGCCGGTGATCCCAAAAAATTCTCCTATCCACCCTCACTGGTCGTTGTAGACGGTGGGCTAGCCCAAGTTAATGCCGCACAACAAGCGCTGTTAGAGCTGGGCGTTGATGACATTCCAGTGGTTGGCCTGGCAAAAAGACTAGAAGAGCTTTGGATCCCCGGAGACGAGTTCCCCATGGTATTGCCCCGCAGCTCACAGGGACTATACATGCTGCAACGATTACGCGATGAATCCCACCGGTTTGCCATTCAGGCCCACCGGTCCAAGCGCTCCAAATCCATGGTCCAATCGGCTCTCGATGAGGTACCCGGGTTGGGAAATAAACGCCGGCAGGATTTGCTGAAACACTTTGGTTCGCTCAAGAAAATTCGTCAAGCCAGTCTCACAGAACTTCAGCAGGTTCAAGGTATCGGGCCCAAACTGGCACAAACCATTATTGATACCTTATCCGCTGATAACGCTACGAAAAGAACAGGGTAAGCTACAGCCATGACCACTGAGCTAAAACCGGTAAAACCAGATACCGCTGAAGTCTTAATCATTACCGGTATGTCCGGAGCCGGACGTACCACCGCAGCGCACTCGCTTGAAGACCTCGGTTGGTATGTCGTTGATAATTTACCGCCACAACTATTTTCGACAATGGCGCAGCTAATCGGCAAAAACCCGGATACCGCCTTAAAACTTGCTTTGGTGGTTGATGTTCGGTCTAAAGAGTTCTTTGAATCATTGCGCGAGGCTATGAACCAGCTACGCACCGATGGCGCCGAATTACGCATGCTGTTTCTCGATGCTTCAGACGAAGCCCTGTTACGACGGTTTGAAACCCTACGCCGTCCGCACCCACTACAAGGTGATGGCTCGATCCTGGACGGAATCGCCGCAGAACGTCAACTGATGGCCGCACTGCGTGAAGAAGCCGAGATGATTCTCGACACCTCTGAGTTCAACGTCCACGACCTTTCTACGGCCACCACGGAGTTATTTACCGAAAACGGCCCGATCATAATTCGCCTCAATCTTATGTCGTTTGGCTTCAAATACGGCGTACCGCAAGATGCAAATTTTATGGCCGATGTGCGTTTCATCCCTAATCCACACTGGGTACCAGGGCTACGTCAGCACACCGGACAGGATCATGAAGTATCCAACTATGTTCTGGAACAAAAAGGCGTAGACGCCTTCATTGACAGCTATGTAGCCATGATGGAGCCGGTTGTCGAAGGCTACCGCGCCGAAAATAAACACTACGCCACACTGGCCTTTGGCTGTACCGGCGGTAAACACCGGTCCGTTTCAATCACCGAAGAAATTGCTAAACGGTTAGCCACCTTCACCGGTGTCAAAGTAAAAATATCCCACCGAGACATGGGGCGCGAATGAGTATGCATTTTACCGGCCAACTGCCGTTAGCACCGGTGAGCCGCCCCCAGCAGGCCACCATCGGGCATTATGCGCCCAATCTCAAAGTCACAGCACTTGGCGGTGGCCACGGACTCTATGCCACGTTGTCTGCCCTACGACTCATTGCCGGTGAAATCACCGCGATCGTTACAGTCGCCGACGACGGGGGCTCATCCGGCACCATCCGTAATGAAATGGATGTCATCCCACCCGGGGACCTACGCATGGCGCTAGCGGCCCTGTGTGACGACACAGACTGGGGTCGAACATGGCGGGACACCATGCAACACCGCTTCAAAACCGCTAGACCCAACGGGGACCCCGGCACCCTCGACAACCACGCCCTGGGGAACCTATTAATCGTGGCGTTATGGGAACTATTAGGAGACCCGATTGACGGCCTGACATGGGCCGGTGCGTTACTTGGGGCCCGCGGCGTCGTCTTACCCATGTCCACCACACCGATGACCATTTCCGGTGTCGTCCTAGGCGGTGACGACCAGAAACTCACCCGCCGTTCTGTAACGGGCCAAGATGCCCTGGCCCGCGTCGCAGCAGATGGTCGAGTCAGCCACATCGAATTAGCTCCGGCCGATGCGCCTGCAACACCTCAGGCCCTTGATGCCATTGAACTTACCGATTGGATTATCCTGGGCCCTGGTTCGTGGTATACCTCGGTATTACCCCACCTGCTGCTAGCTGAACAACGGGCTGCACTGGCGCAAACCCCTGCCAAGCGCTGCCTGGTCATGAATCTGCAACCATCTACTACCGAAACCCAAGGTATGACAGCTGCCGAGCACCTATCGGTATTGCACTACTACGCACCGGAATTTCGGCTTGATGTGATTATCGCTGATCCCACGGTGGTCACCCAAGAACACAAAGCCGAATTTTGTGCAGCCGCAGAAAAATTAGGTGCCACCGTGGTTTTTAGTAAAGTAAAAGACGAACATCGCGCCAATGTACATGACCCATTACGGCTAGCGGTGGCCTTTTCCGAGGCATTCGATACAATCCCGTCTTAGGCATAGGAACATATCCCTCGCGCAGCACGCGAAGAAAGAACAGTGAACACCCAATGGCACTTACCGCAACTGCTAAAGAAGAACTCGCCCGCGTACCCGTTACGCGCCTTTCTGAACGTTTAGCGGAAGTTGTCGGTATCCTACGCTTTGGCGGAGGACTCCAGCTTTTACCCGGCCGGCTCATCATCGAAACTGAACTCGATCACGAAGGTGCTGCGCACCGGCTTCGTAGCACTTTGCACGAATCTTTTGGTACAGAATGCGAACTCATTATCCTGCAAGGGGGAAACTCGCGTCGAGGGGCACGTTATGTATTGCGCATCATGGAAGGTGGCGCCCAGCTGGCTCGCAAGACCGGACTGATGGATCCACGCGGCCGTCCAGTACGTGGTATGCCGCCAGCTGTGGTCAACGGCTCTGTTGGTGACGCCGCCGCTGCATGGCGTGGGGCATTCCTATCCCAGGGGATCCTTACCGAGCCTGGCCGGTCATCGGCATTAGAAATTGTCGCCCCCGGCCCAGAAGCGGCACTGGCCTTGGTTGGTGCCGCCCGACGTCTTGGAGTAACCGCTAAAGCTCGTGAAGTACGCCAAGCGGATCGTGTAGTGATTCGCGATGCCGAGACGATTACAAAACTGCTGGCAGCCATGGGCGCTGAACAAACCGTGCAAACCTGGAAAAAACGTCAAACAACCAAAGAGGTCCGTTCGTCGTCGAACCGGTTAGCGAACTTCGACGACGCTAATCTGCGGCGCTCAGCACAGGCAGCTGTCGCCGCCAGTGCACGCGTTACCCGAGCACTGGAGATCTTAGGCGACGACGTTCCAGACCACCTTGAATATGCCGGCAAGCTACGTGTTGAACACCAACATGCATCCCTGGACAAACTCGGTCGCATGGCTGAACCGCCCATGACCAAAGATGCTATCGCAGGGCGCATCCGGCGTCTGCTTGCCATGGCTGACAAGCGAGCACAGGAACTGGGCATCCCCAATACGCATGACGCAGTCCCCGCTGAATTACGCGAAAGCAATTAAGCTCACAGACGCTTCAAAGAACTGCGAGCCCTGAATCCTTGACCTGCCCCGGGGGGTAGCAGCTTAGTATGGACAGGTAGGGTCACTGTTGTCAGTGGACCGATAAAATCATCCGAAGATTTGAGGAGGACTACGTGGCTAAATACGAACTGCCAGAACTGCCCTATGACTATGGTGCACTGGAACCACATATTTCCGGTCAGATTATGGAGCTTCACCACTCCAAGCACCACAACACCTATGTCAATGGTGCCAACACCGCGCTAGAAAAACTTGAAGCCGCTCGTGAAGCCGGCGATTTTTCGAACATCAACCAGCTTTCCAAAGATCTGGCATTCAACCTAGGCGGTCACACAAACCACTCAATCTTCTGGAACAACTTGTCTCCAGATGGTGGCGACAAACCAACCGGTGAACTGGCGTCTGCCATTGATGAATACTTTGGCTCATTTGATAACTTCCGCGCCCACTTCACCTCCGCTGCCCTAGGCATCCAAGGTTCCGGTTGGGCCATCCTGGCTTACGAACCTATTGGTGGCAACCTAGTAATTGAACAGTTCTACGACCAGCAAAACGGTACTCCAGTAGCAACCGTTCCGCTGTTCATGTTGGATATGTGGGAGCACGCCTTCTATCTCGACTACCAGAACGTCAAAGCTGACTACGTCAAAGCTGTCTGGAACATCGTCAACTGGGCCGATGTTCAAGCACGTTTTGATGCCGCACGTTCGGCAGCTCCGGGTCTGGTGAAACCATAACGCTAGACCCTTACCGGTGTGACCGGTAAAACATTATATGACACACAAGGGATCTTTTGTTGTATAGCAAAAGATCCCTTGTGTGTTTAACGCAAAACTGCGTTGTAAGTAGTTAGTATGTTAATGGCCGCTATCGTCGGCCGTGTCCTATCGTCG
>DXHA01000075.1 GCA_019113675.1 Candidatus Yaniella excrementigallinarum | reverse complement strand
GCCTCCGTTGCGTCCTGGAACCCATTCGGTTCCGGCCAATGGTAGACCAGTCATGGCCGCAGATTCGATGGTCAATGCCACCATGTCTTCTGGCTCCAGGTGTGTCACGTGTGACTTACCACAGGCCCTTGCGATGGTTTGTGCTTCTAGGGTCAGCACCTGCAGGTAGTTTGCCAAGCGTTTGCCGGCGGCCACTGGATCCAAGCGTGCAGAGAGTTTTGGATCCTGAGTCGTGATACCAGCAGGGTCTTGACCGGCTTGGAAATCATCGTAGTAACCTGCTGCTGAACCGATTTTCTCGTACTCTTCGGCCCACCGTGGGTCGTTGTCACCCAGGGCGATCAGTGCGGCAGTACCAATTGCCGTAGCATCTGCTCCCAAGGCCAGGGCTTTGGCCACGTCTGCACCGGTACGGATACCACCGGAAACGATGAGTTTCACTTTACGGTGCACACCCATTTCCTTGAGGGCTTGTACCGCCGGGCCGATAGCAGCCAGGGTAGGAATACCTACGTGTTCAATGAAGACTTCCTGGGTGGCAGCAGTTCCGCCCTGCATACCGTCCAGAACAACCACATCTGCACCGGCTGCAACAGCAAGCTTGGTGTCATAGTAGGGCCGGGTTGCAGCCACTTTCACGTGGATTGGTTTTTCCCAGTCCGTGATTTCGCGCAGCTCTTGGATCTTTAGAGTTAGATCATCCGGTCCGGTCCAGTCTGGGTGGCGGCAAGCACTTCGCTGGTCGATGCCTTCTGGTAGGGTCCGCATCTCGGCTACCCGTGAGGAAATCTTTTGTCCCAACAGCATCCCGCTACCACCCGGTTTCGCTCCCTGGCTGACCACGACCTCGATCGAGTCAGCAGCACGCAGGTGGTCCGGATTCATGCCGTAGCGAGATGGCAGCAACTGGTAGACCAGCTTATCGGAATGACCACGTTCTTCTTCGGTCATCCCACCGTCACCGGTGGTTGTGGAAGTTCCCATGGCCGAAGCACCTCGACCGAGAGCCTCTTTGGCCTGCGCCGAAAGCGCCCCGAAACTCATCCCCGCAACGGTAATAGGAATATCCAGGTGCATCGGCTTAGAAGCGTTGGTAGCACCTAAGGTGACATCGGTATCGCAGCGTTCACGGTACCCTTCCATCGGGTAGCGTGAAATAGCTGATCCTAGAAATAGCAGATCATCGAAGTGTGGAACGGCGCGCTTTGCACCCCACCCGCGAATATCGTAAACGCCGGTTTCGGCTGCGTGCTGGATTGCAGCAATGGACGCTTTATCAAAAATAGCGGACTCGCGGAGTCCACGATCTTCAGGACTTCTCATTTACTCTCCAGAGTTGAAGTGGTACAGGGTACGTGCGGATCCGTAGCGGGTGAAGGAGTTAATGTAGCTTTCGTCGTTGGCTTCGTCTTCCATGCCTGCGTCTTTTAGCAGCTGTACCAACTCTTGACGATGCTCGTCTCGCATATCTTTGGCAATGCAATCGGCGCCCAGCGATTTCACTTCACCACGCACGTATAGGCGTGCTTCAAAAATCGAATCGCCAAGGGCATGTCCGGCATCACCGCAAACTACAATGCGTCCGGCTTGGGCCATAAAGGCGCTCAAAGCACCGATATTGCCTTTGACGACGATGTCGCCACCCTTGAGTGAAATGCCGCACCGTGTAGAGGCGTTTCCTTCAACTACTAGCAACCCACCGTGGGAAGTCGCCGCAGCCGACTGTGAAGCGTGGCCTTTGACATGAACCTTGCCGGACATCATATTCTCGGCAACGCCCGGTCCGGCCATACCGTTAATGGTGACATTGCCTTTTTGATGCATCCCAGCGCAGAAGTAGCCGACGTCCCCGTCGATTTCTACATCGATGTCGTCCTTGATTCCGGTGGCCACCGAGTGCACACCGTGGGGGTTGGAAACCTTATAGCTTTTCGCGGTTGGAGCGTGTAGCTCTGCGTTTAGCTCGCGAACAGTTTTTTCGTTCAGGTCAATCTTTACGGTGGTGTCAGTTAGCGATTCCATGTAAGGACCTTCCCTGGTTCTGGTTCGAAAATTTCGGCATCTTCGATACCCGGCAGGTGGGCAATCGCTTGGAATTCAGAGGCCATCGCAACCCACTGTGGGTGTTCTGCGATGATCACTGGCTTGGTCGCGAACTCGTCACGGGCCACAGCGAAACCGTCTTCGGTAGTTACCAACAGGGTGAAGAATCCGTCCAGAGCACTGCTGACTTTTTTCAGTGCGGTGTCAAGGTCATCGCCTTCTTCTTCCATTTGGTAGGCAATGAAACGAGCTGCGACTTCGGTGTCGTTATCCGAGTCGAATTCAATGCCTTTGTCTTCGAGATCACGACGAACGGTGGCATGGTTCGCGAATGATCCATTGTGGACCAAGGACAGGCCATTACCCACCGAGTAAGGGTGGGCGCCCTCTGCATCCACGGCAGATTCGGTGGCTAGACGTGTGTGGATTACGCCTTGCCATCCAGTGGCGTCTGCTAGACGGTAGGTTTCACGGAGGTCCATTGGGTTACCGACACCCTTATACACCACACTGTCATCGCCGGTACCGATAACCATCGCGTCCGGAGCGACTTCACGTACCACGTTAGCCAATTCTTGGCTTTTCACTTTTGCCCGAATGAAGGTCGTTTCAGCAAAGTCTTCGACCGTCACATCGGCATCAGGCAGTTTCTGGCTCACGCGCTCTTTAATATCGTCTGGCGCGTCAAGCAATGATACAGACGAGTAGTCTTCGGGCAACCGGTCGTGATCGCCGTACAGTGCCAGACCAGCTGAGTCTGGACCACGGACAACAATCCCTTCGACCATCTCCTGCATGAACGAACCTAACTGCGGTGCGAGCGACTCGTCGCGCAGGTGGATTCCAGCGATTCCACACATGGAAGGACCTCCTAAAGGCTTAAAGTTTTCTTATCAAATTATGGCTGCGCTAGGCAGGATCAGTGGCTCGCATCTCTTCGGCCGGAAACGCTTCAGCGTCATCCAGCATAACGGTTGGCTTGGGCATGATCCTCAAAATCAGTCCTGTCACAGCACCCAATACCAACGCGATTACCAAAGTACCGACCACGGCTAGGGCTTGCGTTCCTCCGGTGAAGCCCAAAACCATTGGCGTCAATCCCCCAACGATTCCTGGCACACCGTGCAGGTTGTGCACACCCATGGTGTCCCGCACACCTGTTTTCTTCATCAACCAGCCGTCGAGATAAAGGAAACAGAATGCGGATACCGCGCCACTGACCAATCCGATGATCCATGATTGTAGTGGGCTCGCGAAATCTACACTGGCCCCAATCGCTACACCACCTGCGAGGATGGCGTATGTGAAGATCAATGGATCGATAGTGCGTTTCAGTGCCCAAAGTATCACGTAGGTAGCCACAATAGAAGCCACCATTGCCAAGTATGTGTTGACCATCCCGCCGATTACATCTTCGGGTGGTAGTAACGCTGTCACAAAGGAAGGCCACAAGACCATCAGCAACATAGATGCAAGCCACACAAACGACACCGAATGCACACTTGTATTGTCCGGTTCGTCGTTAACCGCCTTGTTTCGCAGCCCGAGAATTACGCCAAAGCCCCAATACGCGGCGAACATGTGCACCAAGATGGAACCGCCAGCGTCCACCGCACCGTCGAGGAACTCGAAGAGGAACCACTCCAAGAACATATACGACGGCACAAAAAGGACGCCAACCAGCAGGTAAGAGATAGTGGAAATATGGCCCAGGAACACGCCTATGGCAATCACCAAAGTGATCGCAGCAAAAGCACCACTGATAACCATGTCGATATCGATGGCATCACCAAATATTTCAGTACGTGCCAAGATGTACAACGGAAATGAGGTGGCAAAGACCAATAGGGTAGCTAATGCCACTCCCCATTCGTACCTCCTGATGAACATCATGAGGAACGCAACGAGCATCAACATAAAGAACACATCTTGGCCGCGATGGAACTGAAACAGTTCGCCCGTTTGCTCGCTGACCGCGGCTACTACGGTTTGCACATTTGTCATGGCTTCGGAGGCTAAATTCACTGGGTCACTTCCCTATCTTCTAACCACTTATTCCGCTGCGCGCCTTATGGGAAGCGCAGGTAACGATCGATTTCATGTGAGGTGACTTCATCGGTTACCTCATGGTATTCAGCACGTTTTATACGTGCGTAGTAATCGACAAAGTCTTCGGTATCATCCGATGGCTCGCCGTAGGGCCCATCGACTGGAACCTGACCGAGCGCTTCCCGCAGGACGTCGTCTTGGCATAGGTAGTGGACAGATTCCATAAGCGAGTGAGGCAACATACGAATGCCACGGCGTTCAATTTCTTGACTTGGCGCGATGTAGAGGTCCATATCATTCGGTTCGCCTGGGTCAAGTTTGCGGTTAACACCGTCCATACCGGCGGCCAACGCGGCAGTAAAGCCCAGATATGGGCTCCCTGCAAAGTCGGGAGTGCGATCTTCGATGGCCCCGGAGCGAGCTATACGCAGCATCTGGGTTCGGTTGTTGCCACCATACGTGATAGCCACAGGAACCCATGTACGGATGAGTTCGGTTCCTGCTTTGAGACGTTTATATGAGTTAACCGTTGGGGCAACCATGGCCATGTAGCCGCGGGCGTGATCCAAAATGCCCGCCGAGAACTGGTAACCAAGTTCGGAAAGGTCTAGACCACGTGGGTCGTTCTCGTCGAGGAAGAGGTTTTCGTCTGTGTCCGTATCCCATAGGCTCATGGTGTAGTGGAAGCCATTGCCGGTGTTGTCAGTAAACGGCTTGGGCATGAAGGTTGCAATCATGCCGTATTCTTCGGCCAGAGAATCAACCATGTAGCGGAAAAAAATCGCCCGGTCTGCAGTCTCCAAGGCATCTGCGAAGGTGACGTTAATTTCAAATTGGCCGTTGCCGTCTTCATGATCGACAGCGTAGTTGTCCCAGCCTAGTTCAGTTACATAGTTAGATAACCGAGTCATAAGCTCGTACTGACGGGTCAGAGCTTTAACGTCGTAGCACGGCCGTTGCCAATTATCGTATTTGTCCGCGACTTTCAGCTTGCCTTCATCATCGAAGTCCACCAGCATAAATTCTGCTTCAAAGCCAAGTTTGAAAACATAGCCTTGTTCCTCGGCTTTTTTCATCTGGTTTTTCAGAATGGTTCGAGGGCAGTATTCCCAAGGCTTGCCTTCAACGGTAACGTCACCGATGACGTGCGCCAGGCCCTTCTTCCATGGCACGATGCGGAATGTTTTGGGGTCCGGAATGATCTCAACGTCAGGGCTCTGTGGACCCTGCCCGATATGTCCTGCGGCGAAGCCAGCAAACCCTACACCTTCAGAAAAGAGCTCATCAACCTGGCTGGCCGGTACAAGCTTGGCGCTGGATTTACCCTGCACTTCGGTAAACGACGCAAAAATGAATTCAATCTCGTGCTCTTTGATCAGTTTTTTAACATCTTCTACAGATTCTGGCTGTGCCACGGACTACTCCTTCAGGACTATCTAAATTCCTCGGCCATTTTGTGTTCTGCAGAACACAAAACAACGCTTTGAGATGAACACCTGAGGTTCACTCAGTGATGACAAAGCAACTTTTGCAGCCGCTCATAGCCGTGTCAACTGCGGAATCATGCGCCAAAGCAGCGTTAATAAGGGGTAGACACTCCACGCATTTCGTGTTATTGAAATCGAAATAATTATTTTGGATATAAAAATGATGCTGACTTGGGTGTTAGCCACATCACAATCGTAACTGCCTGTCACCGGGGCGTCCATACTCTTGAACTCTTTACCTGAAACGCCCGCGCCACACCTCGGACAGTCGAGCCTTGAATCGCCGCTTCCCAAGAATTACGTACCGGAGTCCAGCAGACGACGTTGAAGCGGTTCTCCAAGGACGCTCTCCGAGGCACCCCCCAGGAGAACAGAGAAGTAGCGATTTCACCTGTCACTTCAGTCTTGAGGCCCAAAACCACGAGAGCAGCAGCTGGTGAGAAACCATGAAGCAACTGCTCGCCTCGTGATGTGGAGCATCCAAAAATTCTGGTTTTTTCCAGGCTGTGTTCGGTATCAGCGAAACATCAGGTGTCGGTTGATCAGCGTGCTAAGCCATGCCACGCTATGGGTATCAGGGGATCCATCGGATGGAGACCAAATACACATGACTGTCCTATAAGGAGGAAGTCGTCGATGATCTTTATCGCCGCAAAATTCAAAGTTAAGCCAGAATACGCTGAGCAGTGGTCGGAACATACCCGGGAATTCACAGAGGCAACCCGAGCCTAACCGGGCAATCTGTGGTTCGACTGGTCACGCAGCG
>DXHA01000074.1 GCA_019113675.1 Candidatus Yaniella excrementigallinarum | reverse complement strand
GTTTTTATGCGGAGGTGATCTGCTGCCTTTACTTGTGGGGCGGGCACCTCATGCCATGAACCATGGCGAGGTGCATCGGTCCAATACTGCCAGGCCATCCTCGCATCCTACCTGAGCAGCACTTTGGTGTCCCGGTCTAGAAACCGGTAAGCACGGAGTTTACCTTATACCGTCTCGTCATTAGCGCTAACATACGTGGACAGCCCGAGGCTGCCAAATTTTGCCGAGACATCCTGGGTTCCCACCGGCGCGTGGGCGGCTAGGCCCACCAACCCGTCGGCACGTTGGAGTATCAATGCCGAGGTTCGGCCCTGGTCAAGTTTCTGACTGTAGATGCGTGCCCAACCCGAAACGGTCCAGTGCTCTACAGTATGTGGACCATATCCGGGTAGGGCATTAGCCAGTCCTGCTGGTTCAAATACTGCAGATGTCCATGCTTTGAGGCGGCCATTATTTTCAATAATCTGACGCAGCAGAATCAAAATATCTGCGGCTGTAGTGGTACCGGTGAAGCCCTCCCCCATGGACCAGTCTTCCACGCCGGTGACCGTGGTGTTTTCTAGATGCCCCAGCACACGGCGGGCGGCGTCGATAATGTTGATGTCTGATTTTTCCAAGAAGTCCAGTAGGGCCATGGTTGCAGCACCATCACCGGTTTGTATCATCTGTGCTACTGCATCATCGACGGTGAGTTTGGTTATCCCGGTTAGGTACCGCAGTGGCCCTGAACCGGCTAGAGCGCGGTGCTGGGATGTGATCTGCAGAGGGTTATTGAAGAGGCCGGGATGCTCTTGTTCAATTGCTACCAGTGTGTAGGCGAAAAAGAGTTTGCCTACACCAGAGAACGGGAACACCATGTGTTCGTTGATTGCGCGACCACCTTCAACAGCGCAAAGTAGCTCCCCGTATTCCTGTTCCCAATAATCGGGTTCGATGACCTGCCGTTCTGCAAGCTCACTGGGGGTGCCGTCCAGGAAGAATTCTTCGAGCAATTCCCCGAGTTTAACAAAGCATTCAATGGCCCGAGCTCGTCCGGGCGTCCCATCAAATAACTCTATTGGGATGGCTTCTGCAAAAAACGCGACGGAGGCAACCGGCTGGTCTTGGTCGTCTAGAAGGATGCCGACTTGGGATAGGCCTCGGATACCCCGACCGTTCTTTTCCGCAAAATGGCCTCGGTGCACACGCGCACCCAGTACGGGGGTAAAGAGGTGACTCATCAGCTCTACAGCCAATGCGCACAGCTCGGTGTCTAATCCCAGCTCGACTGCTGTGGGTTCGTCCGAGTAGCCGCGAGCTAATAATTCTAGAAGCAAGGCTTGATCGTGCGCGGACGTGACAGTCATAGAGTCAATGGAATGCGACCAGGATAGTTCGGCTGAACGAGGGAAAACTTCGCGGTGCAGCGTATCGTGCAAGCCAAGTTGTGAGCAGTAATCGTTGATCCACTGCAAAGCATCTCCGGTGACTTCTTCGATGGCCTGAAAGATGATTTGTGTGCAGATATTATCCGAGGTGATCATCATCTGTGCCAGATGATCTTGCAAGTTCAATTCGACACCCGAAGACAGGTTTCGCATGATACCTGCTTGCACACCGTCTTTAAGTTCGGGGCTTATCGCATAGCTGGTTGTCAGGTTGAGCTTTTCGGACTTTACCAATGCCAGGCATGCCATCAGTACGCTGACTTTTCGGGTACTGAATGATCCAAGTACTGTCCGTTCAGACTGGCCTACCAGGTCATCGGATGTTAGATCGCGCACTTGCCAGTGCAGTGTGAAAGGATATATCTCAGCGACGTCAGATATGCGCTGTTTTAACAGGTTCAAGTTTTGTGTCATTCGCTCCACGCAAGGTTATGTAACTCTTCGTCGCCGAGAACTATCAATAAATATAGCCAACTTCGATTAGTGTGTGGGGTACGCAAGCCTAAACCATCCTACGTGTCGTTGCAGGATGGTTCAATCACTCAAGAATTAAAGCATATTTTCGGCGCTGACTAGCATGGATGCGACCCCGACCAGCATGTGGGGCTTAGACACGGACAAAGCCTCACCGACCCGATTTCGTAGGGAAAGTGAGGCTTTGTTGCGTTAGTATAACTAGTCCTGCAAGAACAGATCATCCTCGGTTGGAGCTTCACCAATAAAGTCGTAGCGATCTGCCAGCTCAACCATGTCCATTAACTGGTCACGGTCCAGGTCGCCGTCGAGCCGTTCCATTGTCAAATCCTGGGCATCTTCTTCTGAAATATCAAGGAATTCTACAAGTAGCTCGCGCGAGCCTTCCTGGTCCTCTTCGGCTGCTGCGAGCGCATCGGTCATAGCCGCGCCGAATTCTTCGGCCATCTCTGGATCACTTTCGGCCAGCTCGCCGGATGTGAAGGTGACCATCGTGGCCATGCCGGGGTCGCTTTCTTGGAACGAATACCCAATGAGTTCGTTTTCGTCGTCGGCAAGCATGCCAGACAAGAACGGCTCGGGGATCCATACCGCATCAGCATTACCGCGTTCTAGTTGGGCGGGCATATCCGGGAATGATATTTCAGAAAATTCCAGCGCTTGTGGGTCAGCACCATCTTGTTCAGCTAGGTTCATGATGGTCAGATCGCCCAGGGTATTGAGCGCGTTGATTGCGGTGGTTTTACCTTCCAGGTCTGCCCAGGTGTCGATATCGGAGTCAGCCCGGGTTACCACACCGGCAACGTCATCGCCTTCTTCAAGTGAATTCGAATAGCCTGCCGCAATTTTCATATCTAGGCCTTGATCAACCGCAGTAACTACGGACAGCGGGTTTCCAACCCCGAAATCTAGTTGACCAGCTGACACTGCTGGCAACATGGCGGCACCAGCAGTGGAGACTTCATAGTCAACATCGAAGCCATGTTCTTCAAAGATGCCGTGTTCGATGCCGTAGGCGACGCCCACACTCGGAGCAATAGATAACACCCCGACCGTTACTTCTTGCAGTTCGTCTGTTTCAGCGCTGGCTGCGCCATCATCGTCGCCGCTACAAGCGGTAACGAGCAGTGCAGACGTCGCAACGGTGGCAATGCCGGTCAGAAATTTCTTGGTCATGGGTTCTCCTGGTGCAAGTAATTTTCGTAAGAGCAGGTGAGCTAAAAAACTCAGATAAGGACGCCTGTGATATTTTTGATCGAATTATTCATCAATTGAGATACACAATAGACTATTTACTCCTGCAATGGAAGAGCTTGGTGGCCATTTTTGTAATTTGCATCACATAGCGGTCGGGTAACGAAAGAGCCTGTGGACACCAAAAATTCGGCACCCACAGGCTCAAGGATTCGCCTTATAACTATTAGGCGTAGAAGCGCGATAAGAATGTAGCCACCACCGCCGGACGTTCTTCACCTTCGATTTCAATCGTGGCGTTAGTTACCAGATGTAGACCGTTACCTTTGACTTCTTTGACTTCGGCAACTTCAGCGTGCATGCGAATGCGAGAACCGACCTTGACGGGACTGGTGAAGCGGACTTTATCGAGGCCATAATTAACTTTGGTGGAAACGCCTGTGACATCGAGCAGTTCAGACCAGAACGGAATGAGCAATGACAGTGTCAGAAAGCCGTGGGCAATTGGTGCACCGAATGGGCCTTCTTTGGCACGCTCAACGTCGATGTGAATCCACTGATGGTCGCTGGTGGCATCAGCAAAAGTATTGACCATGTCTTGTGTAATGGTCATCCAGTCGGTGGCACCCAGGTCGGTGCCTGCCAGATTGGCAACTTCGTCAAATGCAACAACGGTGCGCGGGGTAACTTCAGTCATGGGAATCAGTAATTCCTTTTCTTTGGATGCAATAGATGTTAGACAAATGCGCTCTGGCCAGTGATGGAGCGGCCAACGATGAGTGCGTTAATTTCGTGGGTACCTTCGTAGGAATAGACTGCCTCAGCATCGGCGTGGAAGCGTGCGACATCGGTATCCAACGTGATGCCGTTTCCGCCGCAGACTTCTCGGGCTAGCGCTACGGTTTCACGTAATTTTGATGCGGTAAACATTTTTGCCAGTGCAGAGTTTTCGTCCTTATATATTCCGGTGTCTTGCTGTTCGGTTAACTGCATTGCCATTGCTACGGAAGCGGTGACATTGGCTAACATGCGAGCTAGTTTCTCTTGAATCAGCTGAAATCCGGCGATGGGTCTGCCGAATTGTTCGCGACCTGTAGTGTAGCGAACAGCAGCTTCGTAAGCGCCAGCCATGGCCCCGGTGGCGATCCAGGAAACATCGGAGCGCATTAACCGTAGGCATTTGGCAACATCGCGGAAGGAATTAATATTTTGCAACCGCGCAGTATCATCAACTTGAACCTCGCTGTAGTAAATATTGGCGTTCTGCATGATCCGCAGGGAAGCCTTACGCTCAATCTTGTCTAGCGTCACGCCCTTGGCGTCACGAGGTACAAGGAAGGCCTTAACTTCATTATCTGCGGTATCTCGGGCAAATGTGCAGATCACATCGGCTTGAAATGCTCCTCCGATCCACCGCTTAGCACCGTTGATGATCCATGTTCCGTCCGGATTTTGCGTCGCGGTGGTTTGCAGACCTTTTGCCACATCGGAACCATTATCCGGTTCAGTCAAGGCAAAGACGCCCAACAGCTCATAGTTGATAATTTTCGGGTCCAACTTAGCGACCTGTTCTTTGCTGCCGCCTTGTGTAACCACGGTCCGGAACAGCCCGGCTTGAGCGTTGAAGAACGTCGCAACGTTGGTATCGCAGCGGGCAAGCTCGAATGTTCGCATGGATTCGAAAACACCGCGCACCGATTCGCCTGCGGCTTTGACCGCGGGTGGGTCCATCAGGCGCAAGGCTTGCAGCGGCTCAACAATTTCTTCTGGCAGCCGGTCTTCATGCCATGCATCGTTCAGGTACGGGTACACTTTTTCGTCCAGCGTGGCCCGTAACTCGTATAGCGCCGTTTTTTCAGCAGAAGTTAGACGTTGTGAAAAACCATAGACATCCCAGGAAGAGGTACGACTCATGTTGAGACACCAGCCTTGTTTAGCCCCAGCAGGTTGACGGCGTTGTCCTTAAGGATAAGCGGGCGAACCTCGTCTTTGATGGGCAGATTATTAAACGCGGTTAACCATTTCGTCGGCGGGATCAGCGGATAATCGGTACCAAACAAAACTTTGTGCTTCAGTATGTTGTTGGATTGCCGAACCAATGACTCCGGGAAGTACTTTGGCGACCAACCCGATAAGTCAATATAGACATTGGCTTTATGAGTGGCAATCGAATTGGCCTCATCCTGCCACGGCACCGACGGGTGGGCCATAATGACCGGCAGGTTTGGAAAATCTGCGGCAACCTCATCTAGTAGCAACGGGTTGGAATAGCCTAGTTTTATACCAGCGCCCCCTGGTAGCCCGGCACCCATACCATTTTGTCCGGTATGCGAAATGATGGGCAGGCCAATTTCTTCCAACGCTTCCCACAGCGGGTAAAACTGACGGTCCGATGGGTCAAAACCCTGCACAGAGGGATGAAACTTGAACCCGCGAACACCCAGTTGGCTTGCTTGACGCTGAGCTTCCTCGATAGCCGCTTCACCAAGCCGCGGATCAACGGACCCAAACGGCAACAACACGTCATTATTGCGCGCCGCACCGACAACTACGTCGTCAATCGAGTTTGGTAAGTGCCCTTCAAATTGGCTGCGAGCGTCAACGGTAAAAACTACGGCGGCCATGTCAAGCTCGCGGTAGGTATCCGCAATCTTGTCGATGGATGGGGTGCGATCTTCTGCCTTGAAATATTTGGCAGAAGCCTCATAGAAAACCTCGGGCATGGGCTTATGGCCCTGCTCATCCATCTCGATATGTACATGCATGTCAAGCGCTGAGATTTTCTCGACGTCGATATTTGATTCGTATTTAGGCATCGTCATCGCTTATGCCTTTGGCTGCAGTTCTTCTGGCAGTTCCAGGAATTGTTCGCCGACGTCTTGCAGGTTGTTCTCGATCAGCTCGCGGCCTTGAGATTCCATCGCGTCGTAAGTCCAACCACCTTTGCGGTACTCGGTGGCTACTGGTTCTGGGTGACTCCATACCTGCAGACGGTCGCCACCTACGCCGATAGCCTGACCGGAAATATTGGCGGCGGCATCCGAGGCTAAGAAGGCAACCAGTCCGGCAACATCGGCTGCAGTGCCAAAGCCCAAGTCTTTGCGGAAGAAATCGGGCATAGCCTCGCCGGCTTTATCGGCTTCAATGGCCGCTGAAAAGTATGGCACCGTCTCGGTCATAGCAGTTGCTGCTACCGGGATAATTGCGTTGACAGTAACGCCTGCGCGCTTCATTTCAAGGGCCCAGGTGCGCACCATTCCGACGATGCCAGCTTTGGCTGCAGCGTAGTTGGTTTGGCCGAAGTTTCCGCGCTGACCGGTTGGTGAACCGATGGTTACGATGCGGCCTTTGACGTCATTATTTTTGAAGTAGTCAAAAGCCGCACGGACACAGATGAAGGTCCCGCGGAGGTGAACGTTGATGACCTGATCGAAGTCATCATCGGACATTTTCAGCAGGCTACGATCACGCAGAATACCCGCATTGTTCACCAAAATATCAAGGCGACCGAATTCACTCACTGCAGCACTGACTAATTTTTCGGCGGTTTCGGTTGATCCAACCGGTGCCGTCACTCCGGTGGCCTTCCCGCCAGCTGCGGTAATGGATTCAACGGCTTTATTTGTCACATCATCATTAACGTCGTTAACGACGACGCTAGCGCCCTGGCGGGCAAGCTCTTGAGCGTAAGCTAGTCCTAGACCAGCGCCGGATCCTGTAACGATTGCTACTTTGCCATTCAATGACATGGTTGGCCTCAATTCTCACGATCTACGTTGAAGATTTTTATTTAAGTATAGAAATAATTGTAGATAACACTTATTGTCTATCTCAACTGATAAGTTTGAAGATGTCAATAATTGATGGGAAACTATTTACATGAATGTCGAACCGCTAACCAGTACCGACCTCGATCCTTCACCACTGCGTGATACCGAGCTGGTCCAAGAGATCCAATTCCTTACTGCACGTCTTGCAGCCAAGGGGAATAACTATGCGAATAAATTACTGGAAGAACTTGACTTGAATGTTCGGCAGTTTTCCGTGCTCGCTCTAGCAGCCTCGGCGCTAAAGCCCACACAGCGCGAAATGTCCTCCTATGTTGCCCTGGATCCATCCCAGATCGTTGCCTTGGTTGACACTTTGGAATCTCGGGGCCTGGTCAAACGTGAAACAGACCGTCGAGATCGGCGTTCGAAAAACATTGTGGCAACCACCGAAGGTGAAAAACTATATAAACAAGCCAGAAGCATCACCATGACGGCCGAGGACCACGTGCTTACCGACCTAACTCTTGCAGAACGCGACCAGTTGCGTGACCTCCTAACCAAAGCCACACTTTAAAAATTTACAGCCGATACTGGGGACCAGCTGTACTGGTCCCCAGTTTTATGCTTATTTGCCCTGTCCACTCAAGGTTGCCGACAAGTTAGTTCCCATAGAGCTCGCGCAGTTGTGGTTTGCGCACTTTGCCAGATGCCGTACGTGGCATATCGTCAACAAATACGGCCGATTTCGGAATCTTGTAGCGGGCTAGCTTGCCGTCAAGATAAGACAGTACATCTTGTTCGGAAAGTTCGTACCCCTCTCGTACCACAATGGCTGCGCGCGGCACTTCACCCCACTTCGCATCAGCCACCCCAAAAACGGCGACCGATGCGATCGCTTCCATCTGCGCCAGCTGTTGCTCAATCTGGGCCGGGTAGATATTTTCACCACCGGAAATAATCATGTCTTTAAGCCGGTCGGAGATAAACAAGAAGCCATCTTCATCGAAATACCCCATATCGCCGCTGCGGAACCACGTGCCATCGTTGTCGGTAATGAAGGACGACGCATTGGCTTCGGGACGCTGCCAGTAGCCCGAAACGACATTGGGCCCCTGGATTTGAACCTCGCCAACTTCATTAGGTAGCAATTCTTTTCCGTCGAAATCGACCACTCGAACCTGAGTGTGGAACTGAGGCAGACCAGCTGACCCCATTTTTTCCTTGGAGTACCGAGCTGGCAGAGTAGTCGCTCCGGGAGAGGTTTCGGTCATGCCGTAGCCCATGGTGAAGCTCAAACCGCGCTCCTCATAGGCCTCCAAGATACGCAAGGGTACTGCCGAGCCACCACAGGTGAGGTTACGCAGCGATGAAACGTCGGTGGTCTCCCATGCGGGATGTTCGGCCATCATCTGATAGGTGGTCGGGACTCCCGAGATGAACGTTGCTTTATAGTGTTCGATAAGCTCCAGCGCCCGGCCCGGCTCGAAGCGTGGCTCCAGGACTAACTGTCCACCCTTTAGGAACGTAGGCAACACGCCCATTCCCAGGGATGCCACATGGAACATCGGTGAGATCATCAACGCCACTTCAAAGTTGCTGATGTCCATATCGGAAACGACGTTGATGGCATTCCATGTAAGGTTGCCGTGGCTGAGCATCGCACCTTTGGGGTTGCCGGTCGTGCCAGATGTGTAAAGAATAATGGCCAAATCGTCCAGGTCCACACTGACGTTGGGCCGATCAGCCGTTGCACTTTCCAGTACAGCCCCGTAGTGCTCTATCGGGATATCCGGCTCTTCGCCTGTGGCAGGCTCATATGCGCCGTCGTCAACGAAGACTAACCGCTCAACAGCTGTACCTTTTATACCGGCAGTAGCCAGTGGCTCCATAGCCTGGGACGCGATAAGCATTTGTGCACCGGCATCCTCAAGATGGAAAGCAACCTCCGGAGCAGCCAACCGAGTATTGAGTGGCACAAAGACCGCGCCGATACTACCCAGTGCAAAAAGCGTTTCGAGGAACTCTATTGAGTTTTCCCCGAGGTAGGCCACCCGGTCGCCTCGATTAACGCCGCGGTCTGTTAGCGCGTTTGCTAGGCGGTTGATCCGCTCTCCGAACTGCTGATACGTCAGTTCAAGATTGCCGGCGGTCACAGCAATGCGTCCGGCGGACTTTATGCGGTGTCGGTGTATCCAATCGCCCAAGCCGTAATTCGTCATCTCGCTCCTGCTCTCGTCGATTTTGTGAGCATTCTCATACTGCTTACAGTTTGCCTTAAATGATTGCATTTAGCAACGATTGGATTTTTTACTCGTCTACTTCGCGTGTGCCACTTTTCGTGGCCAGAACCATTCACAAATCTCATGACGCAGATTCCAAAGAGTGGAAATCATACTTTCCTGAACGTGAGGCACATCATAATCTAGCCTGCAGGTAGTTAAGCACCCTGTAGCAGTGAAAGGCGATATAAATGGTTGCATATCAAACACTTGCCCAAGCCCTCGAACAAGCCGATAATGTCGTGGATTTCCTGCGCGATCAGGACTGGCCGCCAATCACGTTCCCCATCACACCCGAATTTACAAACTGGCGTGACGAGCAAAGGGCATGGCGTACAGGAGTCGCATTGATGGACCAATCCCATCACATGACCCAACTGTTCATGCACGGCAGTGATCTGAATGATCTGTTGGCTTCAATCTCTCCGAACACATTCAAGAACTTCCAACCCGGTCGTGCAAAACAAATGATAGCCGTCAATAAAGATGGCTATCTCATCGGGGATGGCATCCTCTTTTTCAATTCAGAAGGTGATGAGGGAAGGGTACTTGTCGGCCATCACATCTTGATTGACTGGGTACGCTTTCACATCGAAAAAGCACAAGACACGGGAAAAGAGGTCTATTATCGGCTTGATCCGAATTCCAACATGCGTGATGGAGACCCGACGTTTTACCGTTATGAACTACAAGGCCCGGAAGCCAACGCCGTCATGGAACGGCTATTCGATGGGCCTGTACCAGAACTGAAATTCTTCCATATTGGTGAGTTCACGATCGCCGGCAAACAAGTCAAAGCACTCCGACACGGCATGGCCGGACAACCAGGGTTTGAATTCTATGGCCCCTATGAGGACCATCTGGATGTTCATGCGGCTTTGATGGAAGCTGGCAGCGAATGGCAGATTCAACGCGTAGGCGCAAAGGCCTACTCGAGCTCACCTCTGGAATCCGGTTGGATTCCAACTCCCCTGCCAGCAATTTTTTCCGACGATTGCATAGAGTACCGGCGTTGGCTCCCTGCGGCACGGGTCGGGGCACTGGCTGGCTCCTTGTATTCCAAAAATATAACGGACTATTACACGACCCCATACGATATCGGGCTGGGCAGATCGGTACGTTTCGATCACGAGTTTCATGGTAGAGAAGCCTTAGAGCGCCATGCTGCAAAACAGGAGCGCCGCAAGGTTACGTTGGTCTGGGACTCAGATGATGTTGCCGAAATTGTCCGATCTCAGCTAGTAGATGGTACTCCGGCTAAGTACTTGGATTTTCCAAAGGCTCGTTACGGGTTCTACCAAATGGATGAGGTCATACAGCACGATAAAAGTGTTGGGATCTCTACTGATGCCGGGTATGTAGCTTACCCTCAACAGTATATGTCCCTAGCTACCATAGATAATACGATTCAAGACGGGGATACGGTGGAAATCATCTGGGGAGAAGACCCGATTTCAGCGAAGCCGCAAACAGACCGGAATCATAAACAAGTACGTATCCGCGCAACGGTTCTACCCGCGCCCTACCAAGAATATGCTCGTACTACTTATCGCGGACTTAGCACCCATGACTAGTTCCTTAGTCGTTATCCTCGGCACTATCTCTTGCTACTTGAATAAAAGCTTTAGCCCCGGCAGATAGCCCCGTGCGCCGTTGCCATACCGCCCGAAGGGAGCG
>DXHA01000073.1 GCA_019113675.1 Candidatus Yaniella excrementigallinarum | reverse complement strand
GTACAAGGCGATTATCGGGTGCTCGCCCAGTTAATCTGCCGGTTTCCTGCCCACGAGGACCGGCATCGTTAGTAACCAGTACTTCCTGATTGGTACCGATCAGTTTTGCTGATTCTTCCGCCGCGATTCGATCTTGCAACGCTACCAAACGTTCAAAGCGTTCTTGCACTACTGCCTTCGGGATTTGATCTTCCATTTCTGCCGCGGGCGTTCCTTCTCGCGGTGAATATTGAAACGTATAGGCCATGGAAAACCGTGAAGCTTCTACGACGTCTAGAGTTTGCTGAAAGTCCTCTTCTGTTTCGCCAGGAAACCCAACAATGATGTCAGTAGTGACTGCAGCGTGTGGAATCCGTTCTCGAACTTTATCCAAAATACCTAGAAATCGCTTTGATCGATAGGAACGTCGCATCGATTTCAAAATTGCATCCGACCCGGACTGCAGTGGCATGTGCAATTGGGGCATCACGTTTGGGGTCTCAGCCATAGCATCAATGACATCATCGGTAAATGATGCAGGGTGCGGGCTAGTGAAGCGTACCCTTTCTAGCCCGTCGATGTCGCCTGTTGCGCGCAAAAGTTTAGAAAAGGCTTGACGATCTCGGAACTCTACTCCGTAGGTATTAACGTTTTGGCCAAGTAACGTGACCTCCACCGCGCCATCATCGACAAGTGCCTGGACCTCTGCCAAAATATCGCCGGGACGACGATCCTTCTCTTTTCCACGAAGAGATGGCACGATACAAAACGTACATGTATTGTTGCAGCCGACTGAAATAGACACCCAACCTGAATAGCTCGATTCACGTTTGGTGGGTAGTGTTGATGGGAAGGTTTCAAGGGCTTCCAGTAGCTCAACCTGGGCCTCATCATTATGTCGAGAGCGGTCTAGCAATACCGGAAGCGAACCAATATTGTGGGTCCCAAAGACCACATCAACCCAGGGTGCACGTTCCACAATGGTGTCTTGATCTTTTTGAGCTAGGCAGCCGCCGACAGCAATTTGCATGCCGGGGTGTTCGTCCTTGGTAACCTTGAGATTTCCGAGATGGCCGTAAAGCCGATTGGCAGCGTTCTCACGAACGGCACAAGTGTTAAACACCACCAGATCCGGGGTATCGTCTTGTTCGACCGGAGTATATCCACTTGATTCAAGCAGGCCGGATATGCGCTCTGAATCGTGAACGTTCATCTGACATCCGAAGGTTCGGATTTCGTATGAACGCGGTGTTGCAAGTTCTGTTACAGCTTCAGTCACGGTACTTTTCAATCCTCAAAGGGGTAATGTTCATCGGTGTCCATCGCGTCATTGACGACACTAAACGCCATGCCCGGCGAGTATCCTTTTCTAGATAACATACCTACCAGACGTCGAACTATTCTATCGCGTTGTTTGCGTGCTGCCGGATCTGTTGGGGAGGGAATATTCGTGCGGGATAATTTTCGAACCACTAGTTCATGAGCTTTGGAACGCTCGTCTTCATCTGATAGCTGTTCCAGGGCAAGTTCAGTGTTGTGTTCGTCCACACCGCGTCGACGTAGCTCCATGCTCAGTGCCCGCCGCGCAAGCCCTTTTGCCCGATGGCGGGAACGCACCCAACTTTGTGCAAAAGCGGCGTCATCAATTAGCTCGACTTCTTCAAACCGGTCCAAAACCTCTCTGATGATTTCTTCCGGTATTTCCCTATCTGCAAGCTTTTCGCTCAATTGCTGTCGGGTTTTTGGTGCCGAAGAAAGTTGACGGAGCACAATATTACGTGCAGTTTGGCCAGTATCGTTCCGATCCGTACCGCTACCCTGCATTAATTATGCGTCCTCTACTGCTTTCAAATCGGTTGTTTGCTCTTCGTCTTCTGTTTCGTCCTCTGCTCCAATGCCCAATGAGGACTTGATGCGATCTTCAAGTTCGACAGCAAGATCTGGATTGTCCTTTAAGAAACGGCGAGCATTTTCTTTGCCTTGACCAAGTTGATCACCGTCATAGGTGTACCAAGCACCGGATTTACGAACAATGTTGTGTTCGACGCCCATATCCAAAAGACCGCCTTCGCGAGAAATACCTTCGCCATACAAAATATCGAATTCAGCCTGTTTGAACGGTGGCGCCATCTTATTTTTAACGATCTTGGCACGAGTACGGTTACCAACTGGGTTACCTGCTTCTTTAAGGGTCTCAATACGCCGAATATCGATACGTACAGAAGCATAGAACTTCAGGGCTTTACCACCAGTAGTTGTTTCAGGTGAACCAAAGAAGACACCAACCTTTTCACGCAACTGGTTGATAAATATCGCAGTTGTTTTGGATTGGGACAGGCGGCCAGTGATTTTACGTAACGCCTGAGACATCAGTCGAGCTTGTAGACCAACGTGGGAGTCTCCCATTTCTCCTTCGATCTCAGCACGTGGTACCAAAGCAGCAACCGAATCAATAACCACAATGTCTAGTGCTCCGGAGCCAATGAGCATATCCATAATCTCCAGGGCCTGTTCACCGGTATCTGGCTGTGAGACCAACAACGCGTCAGTGTCTACGCCCAGTTTTTTGGCATATTCCGGGTCTAAGGCGTGTTCAGCATCAATGAAAGCAGCAATGCCACCTTTACGTTGCGCTTCAGCAACAGCATGCAGAGCAATAGTAGTTTTACCAGAAGACTCTGGACCATAAACTTCTACAACGCGGCCACGCGGTAACCCACCGATGCCCAGTGCGATGTCCAAAGCCACTGAACCTGTAGGTACGACTTCAATAGGTGCTCGTACATCGTCTCCGAGACGCATGATCGAGCCCTTACCGTAGCTTTTGTCAATTTGCGCAAGTGCAGCGTCCAGAGCTTTATCACGATTAGAAGTTGAAGACATAGAGTGTACTCCTTGAGTAGTGGAAGGCAAGCGGTAGTTACTTGCACTATGCGCCAAAGTTTATGGTCCCGCACGGACACGATAAGAGATGTGGGCGTAATTTGTGGAAAAGTTTAGGAAAGCACAGCATTCCAAGACAACCTATGGATAATTCTACAAACTTCCGACTGATTAGCGAACATCACTAAGCGTGTCGGATGCCTTATAGAGCCCCCGTATCGCGTGGTTCCTTATCTTTACCCAGACGTCGCTCAGCTGGGATGTCATGTAAATCGCAAATAGCTGTCCAGACAAGCCTAGGATCCGTCCCATTAGCCAGTGAGTCTCGCGCCGAGGCTCTAAGACCGGGCAGTTCTAAGGACGAAGCAATGATACTGGCATTTGCCGAGCCAAATTCGTCTTCTAGCAATGCCCAAAATTCTGATTGTTTCATTGTGGTCCTCGCGGTTGTACAGGCAAAGCTCAGGCCGCGAAACCCATACTTGGGTTACTTCGCGGCCTGAGCTTCAAATACGAATGGTTGACAGGTGGGGCTAGCGGTTAGCTAGCTGGTCTCCACGGTTGTAACCGTGGCCCTGCTGTTGCTGTGCGTAACGATGAGCTAGTTCAGCCGGAATCGTGTCGGGAATTTGAACCGCTTCTTCGACAGCAATACGATCCGAAACCTCTCGAAGCATCACTGATAAAGGGATATCCAGTGCCGCTGTGATAGCGCTGAGCAATTCGGAAGAAGCTTCTTTTTGGCCACGCTCAACTTCAGATAAATAACCAAGTGAAACACGGGCATCATGTGATACTTCGCGGAGAGTGCGACCCTGGCGCTGGCGAACGTCTCTAAGGACATATCCAATTTCTTCACGCAGCACGGGCATGGTGGGCTCCTTGGATTCGTTTTGCTGGCCCAACGACTCGCCAGCCTTTAGCCAGCGGGTTACGCCATTTACAACAACCGGTTCTCTCATCATAATTAACCACCATCTCCTGAATGAATACTGAATCCCCGCTGATCAAGCCAAGATTCTAAGACCTTCCACCATTACACAACACACGTATTGTCGAATTTGTTCCCGGATGGATCAATTTATTTACACTTTCTTTGAAATAGTGGCTTTATGTGATATACGGCACATGTAACGCTTGTCTACTATTTCTAATTTGCTACGACGCATTCGTCGTCAAGTACGCCGTGCTAGCCATTCTGCCACTAGCTTCATGCTTGCCGCTACAGTAGCTCGTCGAATTTCGGACCGGCCACCTTCAAACCGATGGAGTTTCACAATGCTGTCATCTGGTGTAGCTAACGCAATAAAAACGAGCCCTACGGTTTTGCCTTCCGACGGTTCAGGCCCTGCGACGCCGGTCGTGGCGATGCCAAGGTCTGCGCTGAAACGGCTACGCGCCCCCTGGGCCATTTGCTTGGCGGTCTCTGAATCTACCGCTCCCCTAACCGCCAATGTATCCGCTGAGACTCCAAGCAATTTATGCTTTATGTTGTTGTTGTAGGCTACGACTCCGCCCTGCAGAACTGCTGATGCTCCAGGGATATCAGCAATCGCTGAACTAAGCATCCCGGCAGTTAAGGATTCAGCCGTAGCGATCGTGAGGTCAAGTCCCGTTAACTGTCGAACAATATCCTCTGCGTTCGTGCTACGCATCATTAACCATTCTGCTCGCCAAGATTTTCCCTAGGTGCCTGCACTGCTTTCACCACGTAGTCTAGGCCGGTGCCTATGGTCACTACCAGGGCTGCTATGACCAAAATCCACCCAAACCACAGCCACCATTGTCCCACGAAAGTAGCTAACGGTAGCAAAAGAATCAAGATGGCTGCAGTCTGCAGAACAGTTTTGATCTTGCCGCCCCTAGAGGCGGGCATGACTCGTGTTCGCAGCATGACTAGGCGCATAAGCGTAATGCCCCATTCCCGCAGCAAGATCAGGATCGTGATCCACCACCAGATCTCTCCCAAAAGTGACATCGTGATCCATGCTGCTCCGGTGAGGAATTTATCAGCAATGGGGTCAGCAATCTTACCAAAGTTCGTCACCAGGCCCCTGGCGCGAGCAATATCACCGTCAAGTTTGTCGGTATACATGGCCGCGGCAAAGATTGCTACAGCAATCCAGCGGGCCATCATTGAGTCTTGACCGAATGTTCCAGAGGCCCACAGCGCCCAAATAAAAAATGGGACCAGCGCAATGCGAATGCTGGTGAGCACGTTAGGAAGATTCAGTGAACTTACCTGCCCGTTAGCTGCCATGCATCCTCGGATTCACTGTCATCTGTTTGGTCATAATAGTATTCTGTGTCAGATTCAACGGGACTTTCGAAGGCCTGGGTTGATTCTGATTCAGAGTGTTGTGGTTTAGGCTGGGTGTCCTCACCTTTGATGTTAGCAATGACCTCGGCAAGGTCATCAGGTTGGACCAATACATCACGTGCTTTAGATCCTTCGGAAGGTCCTACCACTCCACGGGACTCCATCAAATCCATGAGACGACCGGCTCGAGCAAACCCAACGCGTAATTTGCGCTGTAGCATCGATGTGGATCCAAACTGCGAAGTAACCACTAGTTCAACTGCTTGGAGTAGGTCCTCGAGGTCGTCGCCAATGTCTTCGTCAATAACGCGAGTCTGTTTCTCAGGCAGAACATCATCGCGATATTGAACTTGCATCTGGGATTTGACGTGATCAACAACGTTACGGATTTCTGACTCATTGACCCATGCACCTTGCACTCGCATAGGTTTTGACTTACCCATCGGCAAGAACAAAGCGTCACCTTGACCAAGCAGTTTCTCCGCCCCCGGTTGGTCCAAGACCACACGAGAATCGGTAACTGATGAAGTCGAAAACGCCATCCGTGATGGAACGTTGGCTTTAATCAAGCCTGTAACAACGTCTACGGACGGACGTTGGGTGGCTAAGACTAGGTGGATGCCCGCTGCACGCGCCAGCTGAGTGATGCGTACGACTGCATCTTCGACGTCGCGGGGTGCCACCATCATGAGGTCTGCCAGCTCGTCAATGATTACTAATAGGTAGGGGTACGGTTTGAGAGTGCGTTTGGAGTCTGGTGGCAGGGAAACTTTTCCGGCACGTACGGCTTTATTGAAATCGTCAATGTGTTTGAAGCCGAAATAAGCTAAGTCATCGTAGCGTGTATCCATTTCTTCTACCACCCATTGCAAAACCTCTGCAGCCTTTTTTGGGTCGGTAATAATAGGTGTAACCAAATGAGGCACACCCTCATAAACGGTCAGCTCCACTCGTTTAGGGTCCACCAGAACCATCCGGACATCATCCGGAGTCGCTCGCATCAGTATCGAGGTAATTAAGGAGTTGACGAAGGCGGATTTACCGGCACCGGTTGCACCAGCTACAAGTAGGTGAGGCATTTTAGCCAGGTTGGCCATGACGTAGCCACCTTCGACATCCTTACCCACACCCATAACCATTGGATGGTCTGATTTGCGTGCCACATTGGATCGCAGGACATCACCCAATGCCACAATTTCCTTATCGGTATTTGGGATTTCGACGCCGATAGCGGATTTACCCGGTATCGGGGACAATACCCGAACATCGGTGGAAGCCACTGCATAAGCAATATTGCGTTCTAAGTTCGTGACTTTTTCGACCTTGGTTCCTGGGGCGACTTCAACTTCGTATCGCGTCACTGTTGGGCCACGAGAAAATCCAGTGACTTCAGCATCTACTTTGAACTGTTCAAAGACAGTATCCAGCGCTGCAACGACCCGGTCATTGACCTCTGATCGTTCTTTGGCCGGAGGGCCCTGCGGGAGCATTTCAATGCCCGGCAGAGTGTAGGTTACATCGCCATCCAGTTCCAGCTGTTCAGTACGTGCCGGAATAGGAGGTAGCTGTGTTGTTTGAGAGCTTTCAACGGTAGTTGTTTCGGCTTGTTCCTCACCCAGCCCAGCGTTCTCACGAGCTTGCTGTAGGGCAATCTCATCTGCGGTAGGACGACGGATACCTGGTCGGATCGCCGGTTCAGCTGGTTGTTCGGCGTCGTCGGAAGCATTCTCGGGTGCATCGTCGGAAGCCATGAAGTCGCCGTCCTGGCCCTCAAATAGGGAACCGAAATCCATGACCTGTGTTTGTTTATTCGACTGGGGCCGTGGCACGGCTGGAGCCTCTTCATCGTCAAGGACCTCAACAGCAGGAACCTGCTCATCACCGATGACAGCCGAGGCATAGGCTTCGTCGCCGGCTAGGGAGTCTTGTTCACCGGTATCTTCCGTATCTTTAGCGCCAAAAAGTCGGGCAAAGAATCCAGGCCGTGTCTTTTTCTGTTTAGGCTGGCGATCGTGTTCGTAGAGGTAAGACTGATCGTGGTCAGCATGTGTACGTTGAGACTCCGTTGCCTCAACCGCGGCAGTTTCATTCTCTGCGACAACATCCTGTCCTGTGAGCCAACGGTAGGCGCCGATAATGCGATCCGGAATTTTGCCAACGGGCGTAGCGGTCATGACAAGTATCGAAAAGAAACCGATAACGACCATAAGAATCCACACGGGTATCGGCGTGATTAACGTAGCCAGTGGATCAACTACCAAATAGCCTACGACACCGCCCGAGGTGAGTTTATCCTCGAGCGTTGCGCCCATGGAGGGATTATCAAAGATCAGCTGGCTGATACCGGAACCGGCGATGGTGGCAAATAATAGTCCAAAAAAGATGCGGCCGTTAGCACTGTCTTCTTGCGGAAACCGAAAAAAGCGTACGGCGATAAGAGCTAAGGCCAAGGGCAACAGAATGGAGAACCAGCCAAATGTGCCAGCCACAATATGGTAAATAAATGAACCCACAGCTGGGTCACTGGCTGGCGCCCACCAGAAAGTCCAGGCCACGATCAACGCGATGATAAGTACGAAGAAGCCTGTACCGTCACGGCGTTGTTCTACGGGGATAACTACGTCTGGCCCCATTTTGCGTACAGCACCACCGAATGGTGTCGCTAGTGCAGACCAAAATCGCGTGATGGCCCGAACCACCCAGGGCTGGGTAGTTTCTGTGACGTTATAGGGTGTCGGTTCCGTTGTCGCAGCTGTCTTTTTCGATTTCGAATTGGACTTCTGTTTCGACGAACGGTCAGGGGAAGTACGTGTCGCCATACCATCTAGGCTACCGCTTTTGGGCAGATTAGGCCGCATCATAGCCGGAATTGCCTAAAATTTTATGCTTCGATGACAATTGGCACAATCATAGAACGACGTCGTAACTTGCGTGCTACCCATGCTCCCAGGGTTCGACGCATCATCTGTTGGAGCTGGTGTTTAGAGTGGCCTTTATCCGAGGCTGCCGCATCTTCAAGCGTTTGGATGATCTTAGGTTTAATCGCGTCGAAGACACCGTCGTCTTCGGCCACTCCTCGAGAATGAATTTCTGGCCCCGAAATGATTGTATGGGTTTGGCGATCAATAACGGCAATGACCGAGATGAATCCTTCTTCGCCCAGAACTTGCCGGTCTTTTAGGTCCTCTTCAGTAACATGACCAATGGACCGCCCATCAACGTAGACATATTCGCAAGGAATTTCGCCAACTTCGCGCGCAATCCCGCCATGCAAATCGATAACCCCGCCATCGCCGGTGATAATAACGTTTTCTTTGGACACGCCAGTGGCTTCAGCAATACGTCCATTAGCTATTAGATGCCGGGTTTCACCATGAATAGGCAATACATTTTTTGGTTGCACGATGTTGTAGCAGTACAGTAGCTCACCTTCAGAGGCGTGGCCGGAGACATGCACCTTTGCGTTGCCCTTGTGAATTACATTCGCGCCAAGTTTCATCAAGCCGTTGATAACGCGGGTAACGGCGTTCTCATTGCCTGGGATCAGTGAGGATGCAAGAATAACCAGGTCGTCCGGTTGAATAGTAATCTGGCGATGTTCCTCGTTGGCCATCCGAGAAAGAGCCGCCATGGGCTCACCTTGGGAACCGGTTGACATCAAGACCACTTCGTGGTCGGCGTAGTCATTTACATTTTTGAGTTCAATGACGGTATCGGCGGGTACGTCAAGGTATCCCAGTTTGGCTGCGATACCCATGTTGTTGACCATGGAACGGCCTACAAAAGCGACCTTGCGACCATTTTTGACTGCGGCATCGAGCACTTGTTGTACACGGTGTACATGTGAGGCAAACGAGGCCACAATGACCCGTCGTTGTGCTTGGCCGATATGTTGTTCGATAACCGGACCGATGTCTTTTTCCGTGGGGGTAAATCCTGGAACTTCAGCGTTGGTCGAGTCGGTCATGAATAGGTCCACGCCTTCTTCGCCCAACCGGGCAAATGCGCGCAGGTCAGTAATGCGACCATCCAGCGGCAACTGATCCATTTTAAAATCCCCGGTATGCAAAATGGTGCCCGCATCGGTTCGGATGGCCAAGGCTAACGAATCTGGGATTGAATGGTTGACTGCGATGAACTCTAAGTTGAACGGGCCAAGTTGCTCGCGTCCGCCGTCTTCTGCTTGCAATGTTAGCGGTTTGATTCGGTGTTGCTGCAGCTTAGATTCTACGAGTGCTAGGGTCAGCTGCGTGCCGATTAGCGGAATATTTGGGTTGAGCTGAAGAAGATACGGAACCGCACCAATATGGTCTTCGTGACCGTGTGTCAGCACGATCGCTACGACATCATGCAGCCGATGTTTAATGTAGTCAAAGTCCGGCAGAATTAAATCGACGCCGGGCTGAACTTCTTCGGGAAATAAGACGCCGGCATCGACGATAAGCAATTTTCCGTTGAGTTCAAATACCGTCATATTGCGACCAACATCGCCAAGCCCTCCCAGCGGAACGATACGGCAAGTACCGTCTCGAAGTTTAGGTAGGTGGGCCAGTTCTTGAGCTTGGGTCATGGTCGCGATTTTCCTCCGATAAAAATGTATGGCTACGGTCAGAATGTACGGTTACAGGTAGATGCCGGCTTCGGCAAGGTCTGCCTTGATAATAGCTTCTTCCTGTTCAGTTGCAGCAACTAAGGGTAGACGCACGCGCGCTGATGGGATCACACCTTGCCATTGCAAAACAGTTTTAGCAGCCACTGCGCCTTGGACATGTGTCATGACGGCACGTTGGACTGGGTCTAGTTCAAAGTGTTTTTGACGAGCCGTAGCGAAATCACCGGCTCTGGCAGCGTCCACCAGTTGGCGGTATGTACTAGGCGCTACGTGCCCGGATACCGAGACTACACCAACGGCACCGGCAGCCATCAATGGCAAGGTCAGTCCGTCATCGCCCGAATACACGGTCAAATCCGTGTTGGCCAGCACGAGGGTCGTTGACTGGTAGTCCGACTTTGCATCCTTTAGTGCCACAATATTTGGATGCTTTGACAGTGAAATAATGGTCTCAGGCTCGATGGGCATCACAGATCGGCCCGGGATATCATACAGCATGACAGGTAGGTCAGTTGCCGAAGCAATGTGTTCAAAATGCGCCTGGATCCCAGCCTGATTCGGTTTGTTGTAATACGGGGTAACCAGCAATAAGCCATCGACACCTGCAGCTTCAGCACGCTTAGAAAGATATGTCGAATGAGCCGTATCGTTCACGCCGGTTCCGGCAACCACCTTGGCTCGGCCCCCTACTGCTTCAACGATGGCTTCGAAGACCTTAACATTTTCATCGTCGGTTAGGGTGGATGTTTCACCAGTTGTACCGGTTGCCACTATTCCATCGGCTCCATGGTCCACCAGGTGGTTTGCCAGCGTTTGGGTCGCGTCAAGATCTAGTTCGCCGTTTTCTGTAAAAGGCGTCACCATGGCCGGAACCATCGTGCCAAAAATCGCATCAGTCATTAAATCTTCACCATTGCTCGGTCTTGGGTATGTCTGACTTATAGTCGTAAGCCTACCTGTGAGAATAGACGAAAACATCATAGGTCATTCAAATATCGTTTTGGGTTGATCAACCTTCACTAGAAAGTTGTACTGCATGAGTCGTTTAGATGTCCCCGGCCGTATCACTGGGCTCGATACGGCTCGTGCGGTGGCGATCTTGGGGATGATCGCCACTCATGTTTTTCCTCTCATGCAAGCGGATCCATCCGGAGCACTCACACCGACATGGGTTGGAGCTAGCCTCACCGGGGTTTCATCAGCGTTATTTGTGGTGTTGGCCGGGGTTGGGCTCACGTTGCTGACTAAAAACGCTGTTGATATTTGGGCATCACGCGTGCAACTGTCATTACGTGCCATCGTCCTGCTAGTTATTGGTTTGTTGCTGGGTCTAGTAGGTTCCAGTGTCGCAATTATTCTGGTGCACTACGGCGTATTGTTTTTGCTGACGATGTGGTTTATCAACCTATCTAAGCGTGCTCTAGCCGTCACCGCGATCAGTTGGGTGATGCTAGCGCCATTTGTTCACGGCGTCCTGACACGATTTATGCAGGTACAAGCCGGTGGGGCTACCGCCTATGCAGAAAATTGGCGATTATGGAACTCTCCTACATTATTTGATGTCGTACAGGAACCTGGGTTGACGCTGTGGGATATTTTCTTTACTGGGTACTATCCAGTAATTTCATTTTTGGGCTACATACTGATCGGTATGGCCATCGGTCGGATGAATTTAACAAAGCTATCAACGGGTATGAGCCTCTTATTTTTCGGTGCCATAGGTTACTTGGTATTTCGCGGGATTGGACACTGGTTACTGACTGATCCGACTTTTGTCGCTCGTATTAGCCATACCACGGCTGTGCCAGTTGACCAGTTACCTGCCATGGCTTCAACTGGAGCTGGTATAAACACGGACCTGCTGATGGGTGCTCCACATTGGTTTGGCTTAGCTGTACCGCATTCCGGGGCCCCGTTGGATATCTATTCCACGACGGGGGCTGCTGTTGGAGTCATCGGGCTGTGCTTAGTTTTGACTCGCAGCGGACTATTACGCACAGTGTTGTTCCCGCTTTCAGCAACCGGTATGGTTGCTTTGACTGCCTATGTAGTACATGTGCTTATTACGGCGGTATGGCCAACCAATTGGCCCCAAACGATGCAAGCCGATAGTCCATTGTGGTCGGATGCTTGGATAATGCTCGGGGTGCACTGGGGCATCGTGTTGATGATCGGACTCATCGTGTATCTTGCCGGTATTCGAGGTCCGTTAGAGGCTATGTTGCGGAAAGTCTCTAACGTCGCATCAGAAAAGCATTAGGCACTGCGAAACATAGTAATGGCATCGCGTAGCGCGGCACGGGCACGCTTGCGGTCGCCTGCGGCGTCGTAAGCCAATCCGAGACGATACCAGCTGCGCCAATTATCAGGGTCCGATTCAGTTTCGGCGCGGTAGATTTCAAATTCTCGATCCGCTGCCTCACGATCGATACGACCACGAACCCGGGGTAGGGTGTCCTCCGGCAACTTGCCTTCCGTTTCTAAAATACGTGCTAGCTTTTCCGTGTTTGCACCAAAACGAAGCTCTCTGATCAGTGACCAAATGCCAAATACAACGATGGCCACCACGGCAACACCTAGCACATTGGCGATCCAATTTTCGGCCAGTAAAAACGCTAGTGCAGACCAGAGAGCCAGAAAGGCAAATAGTAGCGTGAGGGCTGCCAATAATATCGCGACAATTTTATTTTTCATTATGTATTAGTCCAGTTCTAGGTAGGCATCGAGCCCATAAGATAAACCGGGACGGGAGGCCACGGTACGCAAGCCAAGGAGCACACCGGGCATATACGATGACCGGTCGAAAGCGTCGTGACGCAAAATAAATTGTTGGCCGGGGCTACCCATCAGGACTTCTTGGTGGGCCTCTAATCCTGCCAACCGTATAGCGTGGACGTTGATGCCGGACACAGCCGCTCCTCTTGCATGGTCTGGATCATGTTCTGTGGCATCAGGCGAGGGACCAACCTCGGCTGATTGACGTGCTGCGGCAATCATTTCTGCTGTACGCACTGCGGTGCCTGATGGCGCGTCAACCTTATTGGGGTGATGCATTTCAATGATTTCCACGGAATCAAAATATGGAGCGGCCAGCGCAGCAAAACGGGTGGCTAAAACCGAGCCTATTGAAAAATTCGGAGCAATTAACACACCGACCTTAGGATGGTCAGCTAATTGGTTTTGTAAAGCCTGGCGTTTATCTTCGCTCCAGCCTGAGGTGCCCACGACGACGTGGAGACTATTCTTAACCGCAAATTCAACGATCTGTGGTGACACGGTTGGAACTGTCAGGTCCAAGACATGGGTTGCTCCTGAAGACAGAATGTTATCCAGCGAGTCTTGTGATGCCAGTTCGGCAACAAGCTCGAGGTCCTCAGACGAGTTGATGGCTGCACTGGCGTATTGTCCCATTTTGCCGGTGGCTCCCACAAGGGCAACCTTGATTGGATCGGATGTTGTAGCTGGATGTGTTGACATGGGATTGATTCTACTGGACACGCAGTCGGGCTGCTCATGTTGCGCAAAAGACGAAACCGCCGGGCCGAACGCTATGTTCAACCCGGCGGTTTTCATGGTTGCAAGGTTTTAGCCTTCTTCACCATTTTCGTCGATGACAGGGACTAACGAGAGTTTGCCACGATCGTCAACCTTGGCGATTTCGACTTGCAGTTTGCTGCCGACCGCTACGACATCGTCTACGTTTTCAACGCGTTTGCCGTCGTTGAGTTTACGAAGTTCAGAGATATGCAGCAGACCGTCTTTGCCCGGAGTAAGTGAGATGAATGCACCGAAGCTCGTGGTTTTTACCACTGTGCCCAGATAACGTTCACCGACCTCTGGAACCTGCGGGTTAGCGATAGCGTTAATGGTGTCACGTGCTTCTTCGGCGGCTTTACCTTCGGCAGATCCGATGAGTACGGTACCGTCATCTTCGATGCTAATATCCGCGCCGGTGTCTTCTTGGATCTGGTTGATCATCTTGCCCTTGGGGCCAATAACCTCACCGATCTTATCTACCGGGATCTGCACCGACAGGATACGAGGCGCGGTAGGGCTCATATCATCGGCTGCTTGGATGACCGATTCCATAACGGACAGAATGTGCAGGCGTGCCTCACGAGCCTGAGTCAGTGCAGCACCCAGCACATCGGCAGGGATACCATCTAGCTTGGTATCAAGTTGGATTGCGGTAATGAATTCACGAGTACCGGCCACCTTGAAGTCCATGTCACCCATGGCGTCTTCTGCTCCGAGAATGTCGGTGAGTGCTGCGTAACGGGTTTCGTTATTTACCGTGTCCGACACCAAGCCCATGGCAATACCGGCAACAGAAGCGCGTAGTGGTACACCCGAGTTGTACAGCGACAAAGTCGAGGCACATACTGAGCCCATCGAGGTTGAACCGTTTGATCCTAGGGCTTCGGATACCTGGCGGATAGCATATGGGAACTGGTCACGCGATGGTAGAACCGGAAGCAGTGCTCGTTCTGCCAGTGCACCGTGGCCGATTTCGCGACGTTTTGGTGAGCCGACGCGACCGGTCTCCCCTACCGAGTAGGGCGGGAAATTATAGTGGTGCATGTAACGCTTGGAGGTTTCTGGGCTCAATGAGTCCAAGCTTTGTTCCATCTTGAGCATGTTCAGCGTGGTAACACCCATGATCTGGGTTTCGCCGCGTTCAAAGATCGCTGAGCCGTGGACGCGTGGCAGAACGTCTACTTCAGCGGTCAGCTGCCGGATGTCAGTTAGGCCACGACCGTCGATGCGAATCTGATCGGTCAGCACACGTTGACGCACGATGTGACGGGTGACGGCACCGTATGCTTTGACGATTTCATCTTGACGTTGTTCAAAGGGCTTGCCTTCGCCGGCTAAAGCTTCGATAACTTCTTGGTGGTATTCATCAGAAGCCGATTCTCGCGTCTGCTTATCTGCAATCGAGAAAATTTCGGTTAGCCGTGCGGTAGCGTAATCTTCGACTGCGTCGAATGCGTCCTGCTGGTAGTCGACAAAGAGTGGGATTTCAATGGGGTCTTTGCCAACACGCTCAGCGAGATCTGCCTGGGTTTCGCATAGTACTTTAATGAAGGGTTTGGCTGCCTCAAGGCCTTCAGCAACGATCTCTTCTGTCGGTGCTGCAGCGCCTTTATCATGGATTGTGTCCCAGGCGTCTTCGGTGGCTTCTGCTTCGACCATCATTACGGCGATATCGTCATCGGCAATGCGACCGGCAACTGCCATATTGAATACAGCATTCTTTAGCTGCGAATGCTTCGGGAATGCTACCCACTGAGTAGTGCCGTCTTCGTCAGCGACCAGAGCAATGCGTACCGCACCAATTGGTCCGGCAAAATCCATGCCAGATAACGTAGTAGACATCGAAGCTGCGTTGATGGCTACCGTGTCGTAGAGCTCATCTGGAGCAATCGATGTGACGGTCACAACTACTTGAACTTCATTACGGATACCATGGGCGAATGCTGGACGTAACGGGCGGTCAATCAAGCGCGCGGTCAGAACCGCATCTGTCGATGGGCGTCCTTCACGGCGGAAGAACGAACCCGGAATCTTACCGGCTGCATACTGGCGTTCTTCAACGTCAACGGTCAGCGGGAAAAAATCAAAACCTTCACGGGGATTTTTGCCAACGCTTGTGGCCGACAGCATCGAGGTTTCTTCGTCAATCATGACAAATGCTGAACCCGCAGCCTGCTTGGCCAGACGTCCGGTTTCGAAACGTACGGTACGAGTTCCGTATTTGCCGTTGTCAATAACGGCTTCTGCAAATTGAATTTCTGGACCTTCCACAGGTCTCCTTCCATACAATTTGCACCAAAACCTGCAGGTCGGTCTTCGATCGAAGCCTCCGCAACGTCTGCTCCGGAAGCCACTGTCGAGGACCGGGACTCATAACAGATTTGATGCAAAGTTATTCGGTACCGGGCGGTACCGTGTTCTATTCTAGTTAAACTTCAAGGCGGCGTCCGGTATATCTCCCAGAGCGCCGCCCCTAGTTGCGTCTCACCTTATTTGCGCAGACCCAAACGTTCGATTAGTGAACGGTAACGTTCAATGTTTTCGGAGTACAGGTACTGCAACATACGACGACGGCGACCAACCAGAGCCATCAGGCCACGGCGAGTGTGGTGATCGTGTGGGTGATCCTTGAGGTGTTCAGTCAGATTAGAAATACGACGGGACAGCACAGCTACCTGTACCTCCGGTGAACCAGTGTCACCTTCATGAGTGGCGTATTCAGCGATAATCTGCTGTTTCACTTCACGGGTAATCGACATTAAAACTCCTTGAGAGTTGTACCGCGATCATTTATGCACCGCTTCGGTGGGTGACGCCACCGCGGACCGCAGCGTGCACCAACGGTCTAGCCTACCATCTGGTGCTTGCCTATCCCAATTGGGAACGCTGCATGCGCCAGGCTGCGGTGAGATAAGGAACATACACCGTAGATTCGGGAGCGTAGCCAAGGTGTTCCAGCAGATACCAGTTGAGGTTGTTATGCATCCGATGGCGTTGCCGGTTATTCGTTCGCAAATAAAACGCCCTGGTCATCATCAACTGGTGTAGTTTGTCGACAGTTAATGCTTGTTGCCAATGCCACCATTTACCCACGGGCTGGCTAAAGTGTTTTGTTACTTCAGGTGGTTGATCTATCGGGTGGATATCTCCAGAGTGCATAATTTTGCACAGGCGTAGTACCCACGGAATCGAGGTGTCTATTTGATGGTGGACGATACCAAAAATACCATCATCCGTGAGCAGTTCGGCAACCTTTTGACACCCTATTTCGGTATCGATCCAATGCCATGCCTGGGCTGAGACCACCAACTGGGCCCGGTGCGCTAGCCCGGTTGTCTCAAGATCTTCCACAGTCGATACCACGGTGGTTGCCTGCGGGGCTCGTTGAGCCAAGATCGACAGCATATTTGGTGCCGGATCAACAGCCACCACGTCCCAACCCGCCGCTAACATGCGCTCAGTAAACAATCCGGTTCCCGCACCCATATCAACAGCAAGCCCCGGTGTAGTTGTGGTTAAAAAGTCTAGGATGTCAGCCTGATAGCCAGGTCTTACCCCGTGGTAGAGCTCTGCATGGTCGGTATCAAAGGCCAATGTGTAACGGTCGCGGGCAGCTTTGCTTAGTACAGGAGCCGCGGTCGGTTGGCTGCTCACTTATGTCTTGCTCCGTGGTTCAGGGGCGTCTATTTCTGGGGCAGCACCGGCTAAAATAGCTGAAGCTCGGTGAACATCACTGTCCATTTGGTCAATCAAATCTTCGATCCCGGTAAATGCCTGCATACCGCGTATGCGTGCCACAAATTCCACTGCGCAGTGTTGCCCGTAGAGGTTAAAGTCCTCCAAGCGTTCCTCGTCGGGACGGTCGATGATATGGGCCTCTACCGTTCGGACTACGTCGTTGAATGTCGGATTGCTACCCACTGAGATAGCTGCTGGCAATCTGGTCCCCTGGGCGTCGACAAACCAACCGGCATATACGCCATCGGCCGGGATCATGCCCTGCGAATCTGAGGCAAAATTTGCGGTGGGAAAGCCCAATTCGCGACCGCGAGCATGCCCATGGACAATCTCGCCTTCAACCGTATGGTAGCGACCTAGGATCCGCCCTGCTTGGGCAACTTTACCGGCTTCCAGGGTATCGCGCACCCAGGTAGATGACCAGCGTTCAGATTCCCCGACGTCGTCAACCTGGACGACGTCAAAACCATAATATTTTCCAAGCTGACGCAGTGTATTAATATCACCGCTGTTACCAGCACCGAAGCGAGTGTCTGTTCCAACAACGACGATGCGGGCGTTGAGAGCGTTGACCAAAATATTTTCCACAAATTGCTCAGCCGTTTGGCGGGCAAAGTTCAAGGTGTAGTGGATCACCAGCGTGGCGTCTAGACCACACGAGGCTAAAAGCTGGGCTTTTTGGGGTAACGAAACAATGGGCACCAATGGTTCTTCGGGCAGGTGCACTAAGCGCGGATGCGGATCAAACGTAACGGCCACGGACATCAGGTCGTGTTGCTTTGCGGTATCAACCACAAGTTTCAGCACCGCTCGATGGCCCCTGTGCACACCGTCGAAGTTGCCGAGCGTCACCACAGATGGCGCCATTGGCTGTTCTATGGCGGCGGTACCTGCCCAGTATTGCACTTGGTTTCTTCCTTCGTGTCGTGACCCGTTGAGTTTAGGTTATCGGTTGCGGCCGGTGGCGATGCAACCAATATAAACCAATGATAGGTAGGACTAGCGGGATGAAGCCGTAGCCGATACCGAATGTTGACCATACGGTGGGTTCCGGGAAAAATTGTGGGGCTATTAGCGACCAGATGCCGATGACGATGACGCCGATGAGCTCAAACCATACCGCGGCGTGGGCAATGTGCCAGGCGCGACGACCAGTGGTTGCCAGGGCAATAGTTGCCACAATATAGATGAGCCCGGATAGAGCCGAGAGGATAAACGCGACAGGCGCGTGATCGAACTTTGTGAGTATTTGGAAGCCGGAGCGCCATGATGCAGCTAACGCCAAGATCGCATAGACCATAACGATAATACGTCCGACCCCTTTGGTTCTGTCTGCGGGTTCAGCCATGCCAGATCACCTGCAATCTGTGAATCATAACCAATATGGTGGGCCCCACAGCGGCCATGACCAAATTGGACCATCGTGTTTTATCGGTTATTCCCCAGAAGAAAGCAATGGGTGGCAACATCAGTGCGGTGAGGATATAGCCCCAGAATTCCCAGCCTGGACCATTGAGCGGCACAGGTGAAATCAGCGCATAAATGGCGTAGACGGCCAGAAAAATTTCTACTGCTGCAAGCGATAAAATAGAGGAATCAGCCGGGTAGTTACGAATGCAGGTAGCGATAATACAGATCAGCCCAGATAGGGCGCCTATACCCGCCCCGGTATAAAACCAGCCGTCGAAAGTCATGGGCGCGCTCCAGTAATGTCTGATTCGGTGGCAAAAACAATCTTGGGCTTGGCTGCGAGTGTACCGCCGCGTTCGACGTCGGTAATCAAGGCTATAATCTGGCCGTTTGGTAACGTCGCGGCTTGTAGTTGCTCTGTTTCAGACGGCGCGATTCGTCGACCGTGGACAAGGTCTTGAGCTTCTGCTGTGCTTACGGAACGGGTATTGAACAATTTCGTGGCAGCGGTTGAAATATCGGTATAAGTAAAGTGTTTTGCTAGATCTTCTAGCGTGACGGCGTCATCGACGTGGTATGGGCCAACGGCGATGCGCCGCAGTTCGGTCAGGTATCCTCCGGTTTGCAGGTAATCACCCATGTCGCGTGCTAGTGCCCGAATATATGTACCTGCGCTGCAGTCTATTTCAACATCGATATCTATAGTTTTGCCATCATCGGCCCGCCGGATTGCTTGTACATCGAAACGGTGAATTGTGACAGCACGGGCCGGGATGTCTACACTTTCGCCATCTCGGACACGCTGATATGCCCGTTTCCCAGCGATTTTGATGGCCGAGACAGCTGAAGGTACCTGTTTGATTTCACCGGTAAGGGACGCTATGGCCCCATTGATGTCTTGGGCGGTGACAGCGTTGGCATATCGTGTTCGAACGATCTCGCCGTCAGCGTCGTCAGTAGTTGTGTTATGTCCCAGCCGGATAGTGGCCTGGTAAGTCTTTGTGGTGTCAACGATGTAGGTGAGTAATCTTGTGGCTTTGTTGAACCCGATGACCAGCATTCCGGTGGCCATCGGGTCCAGTGTGCCTGCATGGCCCACTTTTCGGGTACCGGCAATTTTGCGGGTGCGTGACACTACATCGTGGGAGGTCCAGCCCGCAGGTTTATCTACCAGTATGAGTCCCGAGTGAGCATCTGCCATGAATTATTCCTTGTATGGGTCTTCGTCACCGGCATAGGTTGCAGAATCGCGTTGGGCCGCGATTTCAGCATCCCGTGCTTTGGCTGCCCGAAGTACTTCTTCAAGTTGAGCCGCGGTTTCTGGCACGGTATCTGGGATAAGTTCCAGGGTTGGAACTAACCGGATATTGAGCCCTCGGCCCATCTCGCGGCGCAGAAGGCCACGGTTTTCGTCCATTGCTTGGTGCGCTGCAGCAACGGTCTCATCATCGCCATAAACTGTGTAGTACACGGTTGCCTGTTGCAGATCATTAGTGACACGAGCCTCGGTAACAGTGACGTTATCGACGCGGTCGTCTTTGATGGTTTTCTGCAAGGCTTCTGCGAGGATGACTTTGATCCGTTGTGCCAAACGGGCGGCACGAGTGTGATCTGCCATGAAAGATCTCCTGGTGTATAGCCCGCGGTGCCCGTTACAGACACCGCGGGTGTGCAAGTTAAACCCGTGGTTTTTCTTGCATCTCGTAGTTTTCGATGATGTCGCCTTCACGAATGTCATTGAACTTGCCAAGCCCAATACCGCATTCGTAACCTTCGCGGACTTCAGTGACATCGTCGGTGAAGCGCCGTAGCGAACCAATAGTGAGGTTGTCGCTGACAACCTTATTGTCACGCAGCAAACGGGACTGGGCGTTACGCCGCATCACACCAGAGGTAACCATTGAACCAGCAATGGTACCTGCCTTTGATGACCGGAAAATCTCGCGGACTTCGGCGCGGCCGAGGATCGCTTCTTCGTATTCCGGCTTCAGCATGCCCTTCAGTGCTTGCTCAATGTCGTCGATGGCCTCATAAATGACGGTGTAGAAGCGCATATCGACGCCTTCTTCATCGGCCAATTCGGTGACGCGTTCGGCTGGCCGAACGTTGAAACCGATAATGATCGCATCGTCGACGGTGGCCAAGTTGACGTCGTTCTGGGTAATGGCACCAACACCACGGTGGATAACGCGCAACTGTACCTCGTCTTTGCCACCCACATCAACTTGCATGAGTGAGTCTTCCAGTGCTTCGACAGGACCGGCTGCGTCACCTTTGATGATGAGGTTAAGCGTATCCAGTTTGCCTTCTGCCACGGCTTGGTCGAACTCTTCCAGCGTGATGCGCTTACGACGACGAGCCAGCTGAGCGTTGCGCTTAGCTGCTTCACGCCGTTCAGCAATTTGCCGTGCAGTGCGTTCGTCGTCAGTAACCAAGAATATGTCACCGGCACGTGGCACATTCGATAGCCCAAGTACCTGTACTGGGCGGGACGGACGGGCCTGTTCAACAGATTCACCGTATTCATCAAACATGGCACGTACACGACCGTGGGCATCGCCGACCACCACATTGTCACCGACATGCAACGTACCGTTTTGCACCAGTACAGTTGCTACAGCACCGCGACCACGATCTAGGTTAGCTTCAATGGCTACACCGCGAGCTTGACGGTCCGGATTAGCTTCCAGTTCTAATGCAGCATCGGCAGTTAGCAGCACGGATTCTAACAAGCCGTCAATGTTGAGTTTCTGCAGCGCTGAAATTTCCACAAAGATGGTGTCGCCACCATATTCTTCAGGTACTAGGCCATACTCTGACAGCTCACCGCGGATTCGGTCCGGGTTGGCACCTTCTTTATCCACCTTGTTAATGGCGACCACGATTGGCACTTCCGCCGCTTTTGCGTGGTTGAGAGCCTCTACCGTTTGTGGCATAACGCCATCATCGGCAGCCACGACCAACACAGCAATGTCTGTGACTTTGGCACCACGGGCACGCATGGCGGTAAACGCTTCGTGACCCGGGGTATCAATGAACGTAAGTGTACGGTCTTTGCCTTCATGCTCTACTTGGACTTGGTAGGCACCGATGTGCTGGGTAATACCACCGGCTTCGGACTCACGCACTCGAGCAGATCGAATCGCGTCCAACGTGCGGGTTTTACCGTGGTCGACGTGACCCATTACGGTAACGACCGCAGGACGAGCGATCATATCCTCTTCGTCGTCCTTTTCGTCAAGGTTGATGTCAAAGGCGTCAAGAATTTCACGGTCTTCGTCCTCTGGGGAGACAATTTCGACCTTGTAGCCGATTTCTGCCCCGAGCACTTCGAAGGTTTCTTCGTCCAGGGACTGATTGGCGGTTGCCATTTCGCCCAGGTGGAACAAGACAGTTACTAACGCTGCCGGATCAGCTTTGATCTTATCGGCAAGATCAGCAATGGACGAGCCTCGACGGAGCCGAACAACGGTATTGCCATCACCTTTTGGAACCTTAACGCCACCGATGACCGGCGCCTGTTGCTGCTGTTCTTCACTGCGTTGGCGCTTGCGTGAACGACGACGGCGTCCGGTCTGTGGTCCGCGACCGAATGCACCTTGTGCAGAACCGCGACCAGGGCCTCGACGAGGACCCCCGCCTCCGGGTCCACCCCGGCGCGGACCTCCGCGTCGGCCAGTATCGGAGGGCTTTGGCCGTTGAATCTGATCTGGCATCATCGCCGGTGTTGGGCGTGGGCCGGATTCGCGAGGCTGCTGTGGTTTTGCACCACTAGGTTTCTGACCTGGTTTTGGACCACCTTTACGAGGCCCTGGTTTTGGTCCACCACGTCCGGCAGGCTGTGGGCCTCCGCCACGTTCTTGACGCATACCCTGCTGGGGGGCGAAGGGGTTGTTACCTGGACGCGGTGCTCCACCGCGGGGACCAGGTCGTGGCGTGGTTGTGTCCTCTTTGGCCTGGAACGGATTATTGCCAGGACGGGGCGCAGCTGGTTTCGGGCCAGGCTTTGGACCTGGCTTAGGTGCTGGCTTCGGAGCTGCTGGTTTTGGTTTTTCAGCAGCAGGCTCTTCGGCTGGCTTTGGACCAGGCTTTGGACCAGGCTTTGCGGCAGGTTTTGGTGCTTCTGCTGCAGGTTCTGTTGGCTTGGGCGCAGCTTTCGGGCCGGGTTTAGGCGCTGCAGGCTTAGCTTGTTCAGCTGACGCTTCAGTCTCTGCTGCTTTAGGCTCGGCTGCTTTTGGTTCGGCTGGCTTTTTCGGAGCCGCGGGCTTTTTAGCCTGAGATTTTGCGGCTGGTTTGGTTTTCTCCGCCGGGGCCGCACCTGCGAATTCAGCACGCAGACGTTTCACCACTGGCGGTTCGATTGTTGAAGACGCTGAAGATACAAACTCACCAATTTCTTCGAGTTTGGTCAGCGCTTCACGGGATGTAATCCCCAGTTGCTTGGCAACTTCGTGGACGCGCAGTTTCGCCACGATTCTCCTGTTCTGGCTGAATCGTGGCCTGCACTATTTAGTACACAACCGCGATTCTTGCCGGTCGAATGTATGCTCTGTCAATGATGCGCATAAAGCCGCCAATCGGCTGGCGCATGCGCCCTGAGCTGACTTTGATATTCATCGTTGGGCACTCATCGTGTGCTCACCGGGTATCCATCAGTTCTCTGACCCGCTTTCATCATTGTTCGGTGTGTTGGTGTTTTCCGATTGCCACTGCGCTAAGGTCTCTGCAAGCTTTTCGGTCTCAACCTGATTTCGAAAAGCTCGCGGAAGTGCCCGGCGCTGCAGTGCTTTGGATAAACACTCCGGATCGTGGTGCACCCATGCCCCACGACCGGGAAGTACGCTACGGTCGTCGATTACCAGTGATCGGGATTCACCGGCTATCTCATACGCAATGCGTACCAATTCGTTGGTTTTCGCACGTGTGCGACATCCGATGCATAACCGCACCGGTTTTTGGTTGGCCATAGGCCTCCAGATCTGTCACACGAGTTTCAACCTGTATTAGTCTAACGCAAGGACACTGCCAGAAGCCAAAACAGTCAGTCTTCCGCTAATGTCTGCCCGGTTGCTTGTTGGTTATAAACAGACTCGCCCATGATGTCGATACGCCATCCGGTCAATTTAGCGGCCAGTCGTGCATTTTGTCCTTCTTTGCCGATCGCCAGTGACAGCTGGTAGTCAGGCACGACAACCGACGCCGATCGGGTAGCTTCGTCTACATCAAAGACTTTGACCACTTTGGATGGCGACAAGGCTGCCGAAATGAACTTTACTGGGTCCGTGGAGTAATCAACGATGTCAATCTTTTCATCGTTGAGCTCGGTCATGACTGCACGAACGCGGGCACCCATCTCCCCAATACATGCGCCTTTGGCGTTAATTCCCGGCTCCGTTGCCGAGACAGCAATCTTGGTACGGTGGCCTGCTTCTCGGGCTATGGAGGCAATTTCTACCGTGCCATTGGCGATCTCTGGGACTTCAAATTCAAAAAGTTTTCGCACCAGCCCGGGGTGGGAACGAGACAACGTAACAGAGGGCCCTTTATTGCCGCGCGATACTGACACGACATAGGAACGCAAACGTGTTCCATGCGAATAGTTTTCCCCTGGAACCTGTTCCCCTGGTGGAAGAACTGCTTCAACACTACCTAAATCCACCTGGATCATGTGCGGGTTATTGCCTTGCTGGATGATGCCCGAAACGACCTGGTCTTGTTTGTCTCGGAATTCGCCGAGAACTTGGCTATCTTCGACATCGCGCAGACGCTGGACAATAACCTGTCTTGCGGTTGACGCTGCCACACGTCCAAAGCCTGACGGAGTATCATCAAACTCACCAATCGGCTCGTCGTCGTCGCCATACTCGGTGGCCCAAACTGTGACCTTGCCGGATTTAGTGTCTATTTCAGCACGAGCTTGTTGGATTGCACCCGGCGACTTTTGATACGCCAATAAGAGTGCTTGCTCAATTGTAGGGATAAGTTGTTGCAGCGGAATCTCATGTTCCGTCTCCAGCATACGAAGCAGGGAAATATCGATATCCACCAGGTTCCTCCGTGGGGTCATTCACTTGTGATTCTGTTATAGGTTCAATTATTTACAACGTTGTGCCATCATCTCGTCGTTATTTTAGCTGAACTTGTACGACAGCGTTCGACAGCTGTTGGTAGGTGTAGTGAGCGGGCGCAGAATATTTTGCCGGCATGCCCTTCTTCGCTCCCGGCTTGATCTGTACTAATTCAACACCGGTCTCATCAACGCTGTGAACTTTTGCATCAACTGGATCGGCGTCATCAATAATTACGTTCACAACTCGGCCTAGGTTTTTCTCCCAGTGATGTTTGCGCACTAACGGTCGGTCTGTTCCAGGTGTGGACACTTCTAAAGTGTACGAGTCGGTGCCTATTTCCGGAAGCCAATCCCCTTTTGCATCTAGAGCCGTCGATATGTCCTGTGTAATAGAGGCAATGGCGTCAAGTTCAAGCCCGCTGTCGTTGTTAATAGAGTCAACCACCACCGACAATACGCGGTCTCCTGGGACTCCCCCGACTAGAACTTCTTCACACCATAACCCGTTACCTTCAACGACAGCCCCGACTAGTGCTTGAAGCTCAGATCGCTCAATGGGGTCTAGCTCAGATACAGCAGGTCTGGAACTATGCATGGTTGTGGGGAAACTTCGTCGGTTTGCCATATAGCGTTGATACACTCCTTATAGTGTTGGTATTACAGTTGTACCAACCCCGGACACGTCTAGGTGTTGATGAAGATAACTGTGCGACAATACTGAGATGTGATGGAACAAGATTCAACAACT
>DXHA01000072.1 GCA_019113675.1 Candidatus Yaniella excrementigallinarum | reverse complement strand
CATGACCACCAACCTGGGTACCCGTGATATTTCGCGCGGTGTACAGACCGGTTTCCAATCGGTCTCCGATACTCAGACCGGTTATGAGCGCATGAAGGCCACCGTGCAGGAAGAGCTACGTCAGCACTTCCGCCCCGAGTTCCTCAACCGTGTTGATGACGTCATTGTCTTCCCACAGCTCACCCAGGACGAGATCGTCGAAATTGTCGATCTGTTTATCGACAGCTTGCAGGATCGCTTGAAAGAGCAAAACCTGAGCATCGAACTGGACCAGCCGTCCAAGGAACTGTTGGCATCACGCGGCTACGACCCATCCATGGGTGCTCGACCGCTACGCCGTACTGTTCAGGACATGCTGGAAGATAAATTATCTGAGAAATTGCTATTTGGGGAAATTCCCGCTCATACGCACATTATCGTCTCGGTCAAAGGCGAAGGCAAAAACGCTGAACTCGACTTCGAACTGGTCAATGCGCCAGACACGATCGAAGCCGCCCCAGAACGCGAGGCAATTGAGGCAGGCAGCGACAACTAGCCCCTAAAACCCAAAAAGATCGCCGGAATCCCAAAAGGTTTCGGCGATCTTTTTGTGTCACAGTCGGTTAGCGGTCAAGGGTTTGTTCAAAAGCCTGCAGCGTTGCAGCAGCATAACCGCCTCCGAATAACAACACATGCACCAGCAGGGGCACTAATTGGTAGGTGGGGATACGCTTTTGCCAGCCTTCGGCCAACGGAAACTTCTCGTTATAGGCGCTGAAGACTGCCGAACCAAAACCACCGAAAAGTTGCATCATTGCGATATCTTCTTCTCGGTGGCCCCAGTGGCATGACGGATCGATTAGCCAGCTGGCACCGGCATCATCCACTATCCGATTACCCGCCCATAAGTCTCCGTGCACCACTGTCGGTGCTTCTGCTGGACCCAGATGAGCCGGGGTAATTTGTTCAGCGAAATCCATCGCTCGATGATCCAGTTGCCCAGAATCGGTGGCTTGTTGGGTCAGTGGGATAATGCGATTGGTTACCAACGACTCATACAGGGTGGTTGTTGGTTGTAGATCTATTTCGGCACCACCTAAGTAACCGTGGGACAGTCCTTGTAGGGTGCCAAAGGTTTGGTTGGTCTCGGCAACTGCTTGGCCAGTCAAATGTAATTGGGCTAGTTCTTGGCCAAAAGTGTACTCGGGGTTTTTGATCCTACGTTGTGGCTTGGCTTGTATCTGTTCGATGATCAGTTGCTTATTGGTAACCTCGTACACCTTGGGCGCTCGCGCTCCCAGCTTACCCAGAGTGCGTAGACCAGCGGCCTCGAAGTCAAAGAATTCCGCAGGTGCATTAACCAAAGCCTTTCGAAACGCTTTGGTCCCGTCGTCCAAAGTGATGGTCGAGGTATTGCCGGTTAAACTCATTTGCCACCATATTGTTGCAATATATTCTCGAGACTGTCATCTTGGATTGCCTTGACCAGTCCCTGTGCGGCATCTTCGATTTGGTTATACATCGAAACGAAAGCCTCTTCCGCCAATCCGTAAGGGTCGGGCACATTGGCAATTCCATCACGTTGCACATGGGAACCAAAAGCGCCAAAGCGCACTATTTTGGCCCGTTGCTCATCGTTTTGGGTAATGGCCAGCAGATCGTGGAGGTTGGCCTCGTCCATGGCCAGCACCAGGTCAGCCTCATCGATGTGCCGTGGTGACACCTGATCAGCCACCGACGGAAAATCGTAGCCGCGTTCGTGACCGACTTGGCGGGTGAGTTCGTGCGGCTCGTTGCCAACATGGTAATCGGCGGTACCAGCAGACGCGACGGTGGCGTCAATGCCAGCTTGCGTGAATTCACGGTTTAATACCGATTCGGCTGCGGGGGAGCGGCAAATATTTCCAAGGCAGACAGTTAAAATTTTCATATCTCCCATTGTGCTGACCTTGCAGCCCTTTTGACCATACCCCTCTTGCCCGTGTCGGTCGGTTGGGTCCGGCAGTCGCAGTCTGGCAATGGAACTATTACAGTGGGAAGAATGGAGATTACCGTCCGCCCGGCGCGCACCAAAGATATGCGAGTCATCCGTTCAATGGTCCAGCCTTTGGCCAGTGATCGTGTGCTCTTGGATAAAGACAAGGTTGCCTACTTTGAGGCGGTGCAAGAATTTTTAGTCGCAGAAAACCCCGACGGCGATATTATCGGGTTCGGCGCCCTGCACGTGATGTGGGAAGACCTTGCCGAGGTGCGCACACTTGCTACCGCAGATTCCTATCAAGGCCAAGGCGTAGGCGGTGTGGTACTCAATGCACTATTGGATAAGGCTGAAGCGCTGGGGGTTGAGCACGTATTTTGTTTGACCTTTGAAACCTCATTTTTTCAGCGGCACGGTTTCAAAATCATGGACGACCAGTCGGTGTTGGACCCGGAGGTGTTCAATCAACTGCTGCGGTCTACCGACGAAGGTGTGGCAGAGTTTCTCGACCTGGCGCGGGTGAAACCCAATACGCTGGGCAACACCCGCATGATTATCGACCTGGTTGATCGGCCATAGCGACTAGCTGTTTGAAATGGACGGCTCGTCGATAACGTAGCCGGGTTCCAGTGCAGCGCCGTAGCGGGGTTTCCCTTTGGCGATGCGGCGTTTTTCCTGGCCCTTTTCAAACAACAGATACAGCGCAGGAATCAGCACCAGCGTTAACACAGTTGACGAGATCAGCCCACCAATTACCACAATTGCCAGGTTTTGGCTGATGAAACCGCTAGAACCGGTGAAGCCAAACGCCATGGGGATCAACGCGAAAATGGTGGCTATCGCCGTCATCAAAATTGGCCGCAAACGCTGCCGTGCACCGTTGAAAATTGCTTCAGTGAGACTTTGGCCTTGCACACGGTACTGGTTGATTAGATCTATGAGTACGATCGCGTTGGTTACCACGATACCGATAAGCATCAGCATACCGATCAGCGCTGAAATATCCATTGGCTTGCCGGTGATCAGCAGCAGAGCTAAGGCACCGGTTGCAGCAAATGGGATAGAGACTAACAGAATCAGCGGTTGCATCATTGACCGGAAGGTCATTACCAACAGCAGGAAGACAATGGCGATGGCGACCACCATGGCCAGGCCCAACTGTTCGAATGAGTCTTGCTGCATCTCAGCCACACCGCCGATTGCTGCATCGGTGCCCTGGGGCAAATCCAAGTTATCGAGGCGGTCCTGAATTTCTTCAGTAACAGGGCCCAATTGTCCTTCGGCTGGAGTCATCGACACGGTAGCCACTAGATCGCCGTCCTGCCGGGTTTTGGAGGTAGCAACATTGACCTCGTCGACGTCGGCCATCTCATCCAGGCGTACCATTCCGGTTTCGGTTGGGACTTCAAGGCCGCGCAGTTCTTCAACTGTTTCAGGGGTGGAACCGGACTCGACGTAAATTTTCAGGTCTTGGTCATCCAAAGTTACCGTGCCAACACTTTGTGGCGACAAAATGCCCGACACCATGCCAAGAAGTTGCATCTCCGAGAACCCGTTTTCTAGCGCCTCGGTGCGGTCAACGGTAACTTCCACGGTGGGCTGTTCGGTTGCCAAATCACTGGAAAGTTCGGATATATCCGGGGCGTCCTCCAGTGCATCCTGCACGTCTTGGGTTGCGGTGGCCACATCGGCTTCGTTATCGCCGCGGACTTCAACATCCAGCGAACCACCGAAACCACCCGTTTCGGCGCTGTCCATGACGGTGACTTCGCCGGGGGCATCAAGGTCTTCTAGCTCAGTGCGGATACGGTTTTGCAGTTTGGTTTGATCGACATCAGCATCCGTGTTGACGATGTAGGTGGCTGTACCACCGGAGCCGCCCAACATCGCAGAAAAATCGTCGTCGCTACCGTCGCCGCTGCCGGCCATCAGCATGACTTCTTCAACCCCATCGGTGTCTAGCAGGGTATCTTCGACCCCTTCGGCGCCGTCGGAAATGGTATCCAGATCCGAGCCGGGCTCAAATTCCTGGCTGACCATGACCATGTTTTGGCCGGTGTCACCGATGAAATCCACTTTCATGAACGGCACCATGGCAAAGGTAATGCCCAATAGGACCACGGAGGCTACTACGGTGATAATCGGATGGTTTTGGCTGCCACGCAAAATCGGAACATAGGAACGTTGCAGGCGGCTTCGACGCTCTTTTTCTTCAGCTTCACGTCGTACTGCTTCCCGGTCCACCACGTCGGTGGGCGCTTTAATGAACCAGTAGGACAGTACCGGCACAATGGTCAACGCCACCAGCAAGGATGACAGCATGGCGATGGTGACGGTCAGAGCAAATGGGGAGAACAGTTCTCCGACCATGTCACCAACCAGTGCGATCGGGATAAAGACGGCAACCGTGGTCAAAGTGGAGGCGGTGATCGCCCCGGCCACTTCACGCACCGCCGTCAAAATGGCCTTGATCTTTTCTTCCCCGTAGGCCAGGTGGCGTTTAATGTTTTCGATGACCACGATAGAGTCATCAACCACGCGCCCGATGGCAATGGTCAAGGCTCCCAGGGTGAGCATATTTAGCGAATAGCCACCCAAATTCAGCCCGACGAAGGTAACCAGTACCGACAGCGGGATGGAGATCGCAGTGACCAGGGTGGAGCGTACTGATAGCAGGAAGACCAGAATCACGACCACTGCAAACAGTAGGCCTAGGGCTCCCTCGGTGGCCAGGTCTTGAATAGATTCTTCAATAAATGGGGCCTGGTCGAACACCACCGTGAGGTCCAGCCCAGATACTTCGTCGGTGAGCTCGTCCATGGCATCGTTGAGCGCGTGGGAGACGGCTACCACATCGGCGTCTTGGGTGGCGGTGATCGAAATTGAAAGAGCTTCTTCCCCGTTCATGCGGGTAATCGAGGTCTGTTCTTCGGTAACACGTTCAACATCGGCGACGTCTGCGATGGTTACAATATTGGCCTGCGGTGCTTGTGCCTCCGGGGACATTTCGTCAAGTTCCTCGGGGGCTGGGCCGGAGTCGGACATGTCCTGGCCAGCTTCGGGTTGGCCGGATAGGGGTAGCTCTTTTATATCGTCGAGGGAATCAATCTCGCTGCCACCATCAACCGGCAGCGTGGTGTGATCACCGGAGACGCTACCTAACGGCATGGTGATGCCATTTTCTTCGAGTGCCTCACTTAGGGCTTCTGGGGTCAGACCATTTTCGGCTAGTGCCTGCTGGTCAGGTGTGATTTCAACACGCTCTGTTGCCGCACCACTAACATCGGCGGACCGTACCCCTGCGATATTTTCTAGGCGGGGTACAACAGTGTCGGTCAAAGTGGCCGAGAGTTCACTAGCATCTTGTTCGGATGATGATGCGGTCAAATAGATTACCGGGATGTCCGAGCTGCTGCCGGCCATGACGTTGGGCTCGGCATCTTCGGGTAGTGAGACGTCGTCTAGGGCAGTGTCAATTGAGGACTCGAACTCGTCGGCGTCGGTACCGTATTCGTAGGCGATGGTAACCATGGACATATTCGACGACGATTCAGCCACGACTTTTTCGACGTCGGACAGTTCACCGACGGCCTGGGAGATTGGCTCGCTAACCTGCTCGTCTACCACTTCGGGACTAGCGCCAGGGATCGCGGTGACGATGCTAACCTGCGGTAGTTCAATGGAAGGGATCAGTTCTTGTTTCAGCTGGGTCATAGAGAAAAAACCAGCCACGGCAATAAATAGCGTAATGAGCGCGACGAGTGCGCGGTTCGCCAGACTGAAACGGGCAAAACGAGTCAAAAGAACACCACCGGAATCGGGTTAGAAAACACCGAGTGTGCTGGGCTCGGCCAGGAAAAGCTTAGCATGCAGCTATGTTTATAGCGAGTCGGGAATTTTCTTCTGCTATTGGGTATCCTCATGGTGTGGCTACGTCAGAAAATACGCAACGAGAACGTTTAATGGCCGAGCTGGAACAGGCCCACCATGCTGTTGAAGTGTTCTTGATCCCGAAAATATTGGAATCGATGATGTCATTGCGGCTGACGATGCAGCAGGTCAAGATCTTGAGCATTTTGGTCGTTGAACCGGCCACCGGCTCGATCCGCCAGTTGGCTGATCTGACGGGTGTCTCGTTGGCAACGATGTCTGGCATAGTCCAGCGACTAGAAGACCACGAAATGGTCGAACGCGTTACTGATCCGGAGGATCAACGGGTCCGCCGGGTGGTGGCCACTGCGTTGGGGCGTCAGACGATTCGTAAGTTAATTAGTTCAAATCGCGAATTGGAATATGCCCAACTAGAACATCTTGCGATCGAAGATTTAGCGGCCCTGGTTCAAGGGGTGCGTGCCGTAGCCCAAACGCTGAATGCCGCCGACTAATGCAATAACCTTTAGCCAGGTAGCCCAAGGGTTTGGTCGGTTAGGGTTGCCAACCCATCGGAAACTAGCCCATCTATGGCCCGATTCCATTGAGGCTGTTGGGGAATGTGTTGGCCCAGCCGGCCGGTGGCTTCAACAGTGGTTTGTAATGTGGCGATGTCAATGGCGCCCTGGGCACGTAGCACACCCATAATTGCACCACGGACTTGGCGGTCGGAGCCGTTCCAGGATTGGGATTTGGTTTTGGTAGTTGGCTCAGGTTTGCCGGCGGCGACCCAAGCGCATTGTTGCTGTACCGGACACTGGTCGCATTTTGGTGCTCGAGCTGTACATAGCAGCGCACCAAGTTCCATGGCCGCAACATTCCAGGTATTGGCCTGGGTTTTGCCTTCGGGTGTGGTGGTATCGGGCATGAGTCTTGCCGCCAGTTGACGTTCGGCTGATGTCAGACTGGGTGCCGCGGCGCCCTGACCAGAGAAAATCCGGGCGTGTACCCGACGAATATTGGTGTCAATAACGACTTCGGGAATCTGGAACGCAAATGATGCCACTGCGGCTGCCGTATATTCTCCAATGCCTGGTAGTTGTATAAGCAGTTCCGGGTCGGCCGGCAGCTTGCCATCGTGTTTGGTGACGACGGCTTTTGCGGTTTCATGAAGGCGCAGGGCGCGGCGGGGGTAGCCGAGTCTGCCCCACATGATCAGTACCTCGGAGGTTTCGGCCTGGGCTAGTTGTTGTGGTCCGGGCCAGCGTTGCATCCATGTCAGCCAGGTGTCCCACACTCGTGAAACCTGGGTTTGTTGCAGCATGACTTCTGAGACTAAGACACCCCAGGCCGTCGTATCGGGATGGCGCCAGGGCAGATCACGGCCGTTTGCGGCATACCAATCCAAGATGCGGTCACGGATCTTGTGCACATCGGTGTGGTCAGGATGGTTTTTGGTCTCGGACATGAACACCATGGTAGTGCCGTCGCGTTGTTTGCCAGCCAGAATCGCTAAACTATTGTCCATGGCTGATAACGATAAGCTTCCCCCTCGTCCCAAACGTATTCCGCCGCATATTCTTCGTCGCCGTCGTATCGTCGCCGTGGTGATCCTGGTGATTATTCTGGCGTTGATCGGCTGGGGTATCTCAGCGCTAGTTGGCCTGTTTTTGTCCGACGACGATTCGCCTGATCCGGAACCGACCGTAGCTGAATCGGCGCAGCCATCACCGTCTGAGTCACAGGACGAGGCATCTGAGCAGCCTTCAGATAAAGCATCAGATGATGATGCGCCATGTGAGCCCGACGTGTTGGCGGTCTCGGGTGCCACGGATCAGGAATCCTATGATGAGAACGAGCAACCGAAATTTACGATGACTATTTCGCATGAAGGCGATGAATTATGCGATGCCTCGGTTGGAACAGATGAACAGAGCTTCGTCGTTGAGGATGCTGACGGCGAGTTTGTGTTCTCGACCCGGGCTTGCCAGGTGGATCCGCAGTCACAAGTGGTGGAGATGGAGCCTGGCCAGTCGGAGTCGGTTGACTATGAGTGGGAACGTATTGGTACTGATGAACAATGCGAAACCATGGTTGAAGATATTGAACCAGGCCAATACGAGTTGGTTGTGGGGCTCGGGGAACAAACGGCCGATCCGGTGACCTTTGAGCTGAAATAGTTAGTTGTCGCTGATATCGTCCGGGGACAGTTGGATGACATCGGCAACTTTCTTTCTGGCATCGTCACGTGGTGGTGGCCTGCGGGAGGGGTCAAAGATTTTTGCTATCGCTTGGTCTAACGAACTGGTGCGGTAGACCCGCATGCCTTTGGGCACTTTGACGTCGTCATCATCAGGAATGACGGCGTGGGTGAAGCCCAGCCGGTGGGCCTCTTTTAGGCGCCGGTCCATGCCTGCGACCGGACGGAGTTCACCGGCAAGGGAAAGCTCACCGATGGTGATGGTGCTGCGTGGTAACGGCAGATCCTCTTTTGAGGAAATGATGGCTGCGGCCATGGCCAGATCGGCTGCTGGCTCATTGACGCTAATGCCACCAACCGTGGAGACATAGACATCATCGGTGGTCAGAAACATATGCAGGTGCCGACTGAGAATGGCCACCACAGTGTTCAGGCGAGCTTGGACCAGCCCGGTGACGACGCGCCGAGGTGAACCACCGGCACCGCCGGCAACCAGTGCCTGAATTTCTGTGAGTAACGGGCGGTGACCATCCATGGCCACGGTGATTGCTGTGCCGGGCATTGGGGTGGCAAACGTGTTGATAAATAGCCCCGAAGGGTCCTCGATGGAGGTAATTCCGGAGTCGTTCATGGAAAAGCAGCCGACCTCATCGGTGGAGCCGTAACGGTTTTTGACCGAGCGGATGAACCGTAGCTGGGAGTGGCGGTCGCCCTGGAATTGGCAGACGACGTCGACGAGATGTTCCATGGTGCGCGGACCGGCAATACTGCCCTCTTTGGTCACATGCCCCACCAGGATGGTGGCGATGTCGTATCGCTTGGCCAACCTGATAATGCTGGCGGTGACTTCTTGGATTTGCATGCGACCACCCGGGGCGCCGTCGATGGCTGCAGATTGGATGGTTTGCACCGAGTCGACGACTAAAAAATCAGGCTTGAGGTGTTCGATTTGGCCTAATACTTGGCCAAGATCTGTTTCGGCCGAAAGTAGCAGGTTTGCATTGAGTGCGCCGATACGTTCGGCGCGGACACGTACCTGAGCGGCAGATTCTTCACCGGTCAGATACAGGGTGCGGCGCTGTTGTTTATCATCGCGGTAGGTATTGGCCACCTGGCCTGCGATGTCTAAAGCCATGGTAGATTTGCCAATACCGGGTTCACCAGCCAATAAGATGACAGCCCCGGGGACCAGCCCGGAACCCAGCACACGGTCAAATTCGCTGACCCCGGTGGGGAAACTTTCGGCGTGTGTGGCATCAACTTCGGTGATGGGACGGGCCAACTCGTCCACGCTGATAGTGGTTGGCGCGGTCCGGGCGGTAGCCGGGGTGGTACCTGCTTCTTCGATGGTGCCCCAGGCCTGGCATTCGCCGCAGCGTCCGGTCCATTTTGCAGTCATCCAACCGCATTCATTGCACTTATAGGCAAGCTTTGTGTTGCTCTTGGTTTTGGCCATGACGCTAAGCCTAGCCGCACCCTAGGACATGATAAAGCTTATAGATTCGGTAAGTAACTACTGGCCTCGGCGTGATCGGAACCGGTGGCTTCCAGAAAGTCGACCATCATGGGGCGGCACATCATTACCAGGGCTTCACCGTGCAGTGTGCCGGCTCCCAGATTCTGTGGTGTAAGTTTGGTGGTTACCGCACCCAAGGCATCGCGGGCTATCGACAATGACTTATGGCGCCCCACCGATGAGGGTTCAGCTGCCGAACGACCCAGTACCGCCACGGCGTCAGCGGCTTCGGAAAACCACGCCGAAAGCCTTTCGAGGTCGTCGACGGCGGTGGCGCGTGAATCCAGTTCGTCAATGACCGTAATGACCCGGCGAGCAATCACACGTAAGGAACGGACGGCCAGATCGGTTTTTTCTAAGGTGCGCGATAACTCTTCCAGGTCTTGGCGGGCGGATCTGCGGGTGGGCGAATACAGTGCGGCCTGATCGGCGGCGGCAATGGAATTTCGCACCGTATCGACCTGCGACTGCAACCCTCGAGCCTCAATCAGCGCGGCCCAACCATTGCGGGATTCGTGGCTGCGCAGGGCCTCGGAGAGTTCGCGCAGTACATCGGTGACCGAAGCATAGAGCTCGCGCATTCCCGAAACAGTGTCTTTGCGCAGCGAAACCGGGGTGATCATGGTGATAGCGATCGCGATAACACCACCCAGGGCCGCATCAATGGAACGGGTCAGTGGGCCACCGGCTGGGATGGGTAACAGCACCACCAGTACCGCCTGAATGGACATTTGCGTGGTGAAAATAACCCCGGAGTCAATGAACCGGGCCAGCATGATGGTCACAAACACCACGATCACACCCTGCCAGTATCCCTGGCCGAGTAGGGCCTGTAGTGAGTCGCCCACCAGAATGCCCAAGGTGGCCCCGATTGACACTTCTAGGGCCTTTTTCAAGTGCGGATCGCGACCAAACCCCAGCGTAATAAGTGCCGAAGTGGCGGCGAAGTATGGTCCCTGATGGCCTAAAACCGCCACCGCGATGGCATAAGCGCCTACTGCTGCGACCGCCGAGGTTGCTGCCGGTACCAATGCTTTTCGAGCGCGCCACGTCCCGGAACGTATACGGGAGGAGAAGAATCGTTTAATCTTCTGCCAACCTTTCGGTTTAGGCTGCACCGGAATCGGAGTGGTATGCATGCGCTCTGCCATGCCTCTTATCTTAGGACGCCGGGGATGGGCCTGTGAAAAGTCTTCGGTTGCTAAACGTTCATCAACCGTTTACCCATCCGGGACCTAGAGGTCACTTCACCTAGGTAGCTTCAGTCAGAGTTGACCAATCACGAACTGGAAAGAGGAAATACCTAGTGAAGTTCACACGTTTTTACCGTGGTGCTGTAGTCGGTGCGATTGCAGCGGTGTCCTTGGCCGCATGTTCTTCTGATAATGCCGACGACGGCACAGCTGCCGCAGCTTCGGGCAATCTGGTCGGTGGAGGCGCATCCTCACAAGAGGCGGCCATGACAGCATGGACCGATGGTGTCACCGAAGAACACCCGGAACTGACCGTCAGCTATGACCCGGTGGGATCTGGTGCCGGACGGGAAGGGTTCATTGCCGGTCAATATAGCTTTGCCGGGTCTGATTCGGCCATGGATGCTACTGAGCAGGAACAGGCTTGTGGTGATGGTAGCGCTTTTCATGTGCCAAGCTATATTTCTCCGGTCGCCGTCGCCTTCAACCTAGACGGTATTGACTCGCTGAACCTCAAACCAGACACGATCGCCAAGATCTTCGCCGGTGAAATTACCTCCTGGGACGATGCAGAAATCGCCGAACAAAACGATGACGCCGATCTACCCGACACCGATATCACCGTGGTGCACCGCTCAGATGAATCCGGCACCACTGAAAACTTTACCGACTACCTAAACGGTGCCGCCGGTGACGTGTGGACCTGGGACGCAGCCGAATCCTTTCCCGATGAACTTACTGGTGAATCCGCACAGCAAACCTCCGGTGTGGTGTCATTGACCTCCGAGACCGACGGCGCCATTACATATGCTGATGCATCCCAGATTGGCGGTTTATCCACGGTAGCTGTTGGGGTCGGTGACGAATACGTTGAATATTCGGCCGATGCCGCTGCTGCAGCGGTGGAAACCGCGGAAGAAGACCCCGAATCTGAGGGTGCTCGTATCTTAGATCGCAGCACTGAGCAGGACGGTGTCTATCCCATTGTCATGATCTCTTACCATATCTTCTGCGATCAGTACCAGGACGAAGAGCTGGCAGAACAGGCCAAATCCTTTGGTAAATATGTGATCTCCGAAGACGGACAGGCCGCTGCAGAAGAATCCGCTGGTTCCGCGCCGATATCAGACACGATCCGTGAAGAAGGTAACGAACGTATCGATGCCATTACCGCAGGCTAAGTCCCGTGAATCACCAGCCATACCGTCACAGGAGCACAACGTGACTACCACCCCCGACCAGAAAACCGGTAACACCGGGCGACTGGGCGATAGGATATTCTTTGGGCTATCCTGGGCCGGTGGTGCCACGATCCTGGCGGTATTGGCCTTCGTCGCAGCGTTTCTGGTTATTCAATCATTACCAGCCATCATGCCGGAAACCTTTGGCATCGGCGCCCAAGAGACCAGCAGCTTTTGGTCCTATGTGTGGCCACTAACCGTCGGCACAGTTATCGCATCGGTAATCGCATTGACTTTGGCGACTCCGGTTGCCATCGGCGTTGCGCTATTTATTAGCCACTATGTGCCCCGACGGTTTGCCACGTCAATCGGTTATCTCATCGACCTGCTGGCTGCCATTCCGTCGGTGGTTTATGGTGCTTGGGGCATGCTTGTGCTGGCGCCGGCAATGGTACCCATCTACCGCTGGCTGCACGAGAACCTGGGATTTATTCCATTATTTGCTGCAGACCCCACCGTCACGACCACGGGGCGCACGATTTTGACCTCCGGCGTTGTGTTAGCAGTAATGGTTTTGCCAATCATCACGGCGTTGTGTCGTGAGATTTTCTTGCAGGTGCCCAAATTACACGAAGAGGCAGCACTTGGGCTTGGTGCTACCCGCTGGGAAATGATCAAAATGACCGTATTTCCTTTCGCCCGGGCCGGCATCATCTCCTCAATCATGCTCGCGCTGGGCCGTGCCCTGGGAGAAACCATGGCGGTCACCATGGTGTTATCTGCCGGCGGATTCTCGTGGTCGCTGGTAACCTCCGGGGCCAATGCGACCATCCCATCAGAGATCGCACTGAATTTCCCTGAAGCATTTGGACAACGGCAAGCCGAATTGATCGCTGCCGGCCTGATGCTGTTTATCATCACCTTGATCGTCAACGTGATTGCCCGCTACATCGTCAACACCCATGCGAAGAAAGCTGAGGGACTATCGTGAGCGTACAAACCCATCAGCGTCCCAAAACACAGCCAGAATCCCAGCACCATCGGACGCCGCAAATACCGCCAGCTCAACCGCAACCACCGCTGGCGAAACGTACCTCAAGCTCACTTATTGCTCATCAGAAACCAGCCTGGGTATGGGCCGTGGCTGCTGCATGCTCAATGGCTGTATCGCTACTACTCAATTCGCTGGTTTTTGGTTCGTTGAGTTGGATCGGATTGGGCGCTCTGGCCAGTGGATTGTATGTGGTCAGTATGTATGTCATCACGCGGGTGGTAGAAGGCCGGCTTGAAGCTGCCGATGAATTTTGGCGCCATCTCATTTGGACGGCGTTCTTCATTGCCTTACTGCCACTTGTTTCTGTACTGTGGTCTGTTCTTTCCAAAGGTCTGCCCACGCTCATTTCCCATCCGGCGCTGTTAGTTACTGATATGCACAGCGTGGTGGGCGCAACCGATATCGCCACCCAAGATGCTGGTGCGTCGCTGCAAGGTGGTATCCTTCACGGGTTGGTCGGCACGGTGCTAATTACCGTATTGGCCAGCGCGATTTCGATTCCGGTGGGCCTGTTGGCGGCCATCTACCTGACCGAATACGGCAAAAAGAACGCATTTTCACGCAGCATCCGCTTCTTTGTCGACGTGATGACCGGCATCCCTTCGATAGTCGCCGGGTTATTTGCTTTCGCCGGGCTGACCGCTCTTACCGAATTAGTCGTGGGCTCCTCACCTCAGGCGCTTCAAGGGGTCAAAACAGGCGCCGCTGCTGCCATTGCGCTCAGTGTGCTGATGATTCCCGTGGTGGTACGGTCCACCGAAGAAATGTTGCAAATCGTATCTAATGAACTGCGCGAAGCATCGTATGCGCTAGGCGTCAGAAAATGGCGCACCATTATCAAAGTCGTCTTACCTACGGCAATGTCAGGTATCGCCTCAGGCATTACATTGGCCATCGCACGAGTAACCGGTGAGACCGCTCCGATTCTGGTTACCGCAGGTTATGCTGCAGCCACTAACTGGAACCCATTTTCTGAGTGGATGACGGCGCTACCAGTTTTCATCTACCGTCAGCTGACTAACCCGACCGCGCCGGCAGCAAGTGATCCATCAACAGCACGGGCATGGGCTGGTGCACTAGTACTCATTGTCATCGTGATGGGTTTGAACCTAGGCGCCCGTGCGATTGCAAAACATTTCGCGGCAAAAACCGCCAGTTAGCCGCCCGCTCTCAACGCGTACGCAAGGAAAAGTAACTATGGCAAAACGCATCCAGACCATTAGCCTCGACTGCTATTACGGGGGCTTCCAAGCCGTCAAAGATGTAAATATCGAAATCCAGCCGTGTTCTGTCACCGCTTTTATTGGCCCATCAGGCTGTGGCAAGACGACATTTTTACGTACCCTAAACCGGATGCACGAAGTCACCCCCGGTGCTCGGGTTGAAGGCCAAATCTTACTGAATGACGAAGATATCAACGCTGCACATGTTGATCCGGTTCGGGTCCGCTCGACAGTTGGCATGGTATTTCAACGTCCAAACCCGTTTCCCACCATGTCGATTCGAGAAAACGTGCTAGCCGGGTATCGCCTCAACGGCATCCGTCTAAACCGTTCTGAAGCTGAGCACATTCTGGAGCGCTCGCTGACCGGAGCCAATTTGTGGAGTGAAGTCAAAGACCGCTTAGATCGACCCGGCGGAGGTTTATCGGGTGGTCAACAGCAACGTTTATGTATTGCTCGAACGATTGCGGTCGAACCAGATGTCATTCTGATGGATGAGCCTGCCTCCGCGCTTGATCCAATCTCGACGTTGGCCATCGAAGACCTTATTCATGAGTTAAAAGACAATTACACCGTGGTGATTGTGACACATAATATGCAGCAGGCCGCTCGAGTTGCTGACAAGACTGCGTTTTTCAACCTGGAAGCTATTGGTGAGCCGGGCCAACTTGTGGAATACGATGACACCGCTGCGATCTTCAATAATCCAGCAAACGAACAAACCGAAGCCTATATTTCTGGGCGATTTGGCTAAAAATAGTACAGCCTCGACCCAAAAACTCAGATCGAGGCTGTAGCCTAAAGTTTACGATGCCGGGCCGGGCACGCCTCACGGCGTGTGGCCGCTCGAAGCGGCAGATGATTTGGAGCCCGGGGGTACCGCAACCCGACATCTATGTGCCACTCTATCTGGCACTGCCGAGGGTTAGCAAGGAAAATTTATGCTGGGAGCTGTGCAGGCATATCATCGCCGGTCATCGAATATTTACTACTGCAGCAGCACCAAGCCCGATGATGATAAAGGCCGCTGCGGCACAGACGAGTACCGTGCCAATGAAGTAAGCCATCAGGCGAACTACCTGAATCCATCGCACTGCACCACTGTTTTGTGCAGTGCCCGCGCCTGTAATAGCAGCAACCGTGGTTAATGACGATGACAGCGGGATATGCAGCATAAATGAGCCAATGAGCAACAATAGAGCAGAAGTTGATGAGGCGACGGCCGAATGCAGGGGATCTAAGAGGCTAATGCGGCGCGTCAGTGTGTAATTGACTCGCCAAGCCGTCATAAAGGTGCCCAACCCCAGCACTACGACAATACAGCCAGTTATGAGCCACATCGATCCCGGGTTGAAACCGCCGGCCGTTAGCGTCATCAACATGACGATATACATACGTTGGCCGTACTGCACACCGTGTCCTAAACCATTTGCTGCTGCAGTAATGGCCAGGGCACCGCGCGAACCGTATCCCACACGGTGTGGTGCGGTATCCTTAAAAAGAAAGGTAACGGGCGCGGCTATGAGCCAGGTGGTAGCAGCCGCTAACAATGGTGAAGCAAGTAGTGAAATGCCGATGCCGATGCCTACCGGAGATAATTGCGCTAGACCTAAGTGATTAGTCTCCAGCACCGATAATGCGATGGCACCACCGGTAATAGAAGCAGTCAAGGCATGAGAAGACGAAACAGTGGCACCGCGAAACCAGGTAAATATTGCCCAGGCAAGTGTGACGGCTAAGCCGACAATAGTAATCGATAGCCCCGTGTTTCCGGCTGGCACAAGGGCAACAAAATCAGCGGCAAAAAACTGGACAGTTCCAACCCCTAAAACGGCTCCGACCATACGCATTAACGCCGTCATAGATAATGCTGTGACAGGGGTCAGCGCCCCCGAGGCGATGGGCAGCGCCACCGCATTCGGAGTGTCTCGGCCGGCCACCACGAAAGTCAAGGCCCCAGCCAGCACGACGGCCAGGATGAAAAGCAACAGTGTGCTCACTAGGAATCACGCACCAGAATTCGTCCTAGCTGCGTGGAGAATTCGCGGATAGTCACAAAAGTGGATTCTAGGGAGCGTGCCACTTCTTGTTGCCGGTAGTAGTGCCGGGCAAGTAATTCGTCAGCATCGGTGAGCCGCCAAGTTACCAGAGCACGCTGGGCTTGATGGGTGAGACGTTCCAAGTGCATCCAAGTGCTTTCCAACGCATCCAGCTGGGTAAGTTGTTCGGTGGCGTCCAGCACGAGGTCAGCTTGTCGGGTGAGGACTTCTAATACGTCTCCGACGCGGGAGGGTAGCCGATATTGGCGGGTCGCGTGGATAATCGTGCCGGTAATGGCCACGGCTTCGACCGCGCGGTTTATCCAGGTGCCTAACAGGTAGAGATCCTCACGCGGAATGGGGGTCAGGTAAGAGCTGCGCAGCGCCGTGAGCATTGTGCTGGTGTATTTGGAAGCGCTGGCGTTGAGATTATCGAGCTGTGCATCAAGTTCGGTGCCGGTTTCGGGAGAAGCCCCGAACATTTGGGTGACCAGGTCCACCGATTCCACCAGTAGTTGGGCTAAGGTGCGAACCTGCGATGCGCCTGATTCATCGGCAGAAAATAAACGCGTTACAGACAGCTTCATGCTTGGTCACTTTACACACCTAAAGTTAACAAGCTGACGCGTTAATTTCGTGGTAGTTCACTGGGATCGGCATCATCAAGGCGACCCTGACGCCAAGCGGTTGCACACAGCTCTAGTTCTGTGGCGGTGCGCTGCAGTTTAACTGACCTGTGTTCTAGGGCTGCTGCACCTGCTGGATCATGGTCTTCAAGACGTTCGGCGTGCTGGTGCTGGCCAGCGGCAATAACGCGGGCATAAGCGCCACCGCGGTCTAGAGCAATCGCAAAATCACCACAATAAACACCTCTGAAGATTTGGGTAACGAGATGTTTTAGATCGCGAGCTTGTGGTGGCTCGGTTGCACCCGCGATAACACGTGATGCATAGGCATCGTAACCGGACCGATACCAAGCGGCCCATTGTTCACCATGGCGGTTGGTGGCCTGCTGCAGAGCATATAGACGCCACAACGCACCGCCGAAAGTTACGGCCGGAGCATTAGCCCACATTTCGGCCATGGTGTCTAAACCGACATCATCGACGAGGTCTATAAGCCAGTCGACGGTGTCAGCATCTGCGTTTGGGTCTTGTCCGGTAGTGACAAGTTGAGCGGCAACGGTTTGGGCAGCAGAAAATACATCGGCCGGATCGAGTCCACCCGGACGGTGTTCAAAGTTTTCGATTGGCATCAGTTTTGGCCTGTGGTATTGCACGCCTGTTGATCCGCTGCGCTGAGTCAAACGTTCTCCTTAGCTATATGGCGCGTTCACCATGACACCCTAAAGCAGTCACCACCAGAAACAACAGCGAAAAGGCCAAATTTTGTTCCGAAGCAAAATAGGCTACAATCGTATAGCGGTCAAAGCGACCAGGGCCTTTAGCTCAGTTGGCAGAGCATCGGACTTTTAATCCGCAGGTCGCGGGTTCGATCCCCGCAGGGCCCACAGTATTGTGTTAGCGCAATAGTAGGAAACCAGTCAAGAGGGTTCTTGACTGGTTCTCTTGTTTTAAGGTGCCAATGGAGTTTTGAGACCGGTCTGGCTTTTTAAAACTGGCATAACCACATGTCGTGCTGAAATTTTAGCAAACAGGTCTTACCCATTATGGGTTGGCAAAGCGGTCCCTAGCATGTCAGAGATTGATAAATCGGGGTGATATGCGCGGGGAGTCAGTGCTGTCATGGTTGGATACAATCCTCATCGGGGTCTGCATCATCCGGGTCGGGTCGCTTTCCTCGTCGTCGGATGAAGCGCTTTAGCGGAGCTGTTCCCGGTATGACCGGTCCGGGTGTCTTGGTGTAAGTGTGTCCGGTCGGGGTGGTCACAGTCAGGGATTGGGCATCTCCTTCGTGTTTCCACCCCCGGTTTTCTTTTGTTTGGTTGCAAGCGGTGCATAACCCGGAGCCGTTATCCCAACTGGTGGGGCCATCTTCTCGATGGGGTTTCATGTGATCTGAATCCTGTATGTCCGCCTCGCAATAGATGTTGCGGCATTTATCATCACGTAGCAACACCATGGTGCGTAAACCATGAGAAAAGTTTCGGGATTTGGCTTCTAGCCCTACAATTTGGTTGCCTTTTGGCGTCGTGAATAGTCGACGAATCTCCGCGACGACGTCAGAATGACCTAACCACTTCCGGGCAGTTTTGGCTGGGATGGGACCATGGCCAACTAGCCAAGCAGGGGTGTGGCCTTCAGGAGTTAATGACTCCGGGGACATGGACAACAATACCTGCACCGGCACTGCAGCTGCCTTAGGTTGTCCGGTGCCACGTTCTATAAGTAAATCGAACGTAAGTTGGTCCCGAGTGCGAGGTTTTCCTTCTTCGTTCTGACTTTTGCCAGTAGACAGTATGGACCGGGCAGATTGCCATAAATTATTGTATACCGCATGTATCATTTGCGATGGCCCTATAGCGGTGAGCTTTGAGAGCCCGTCACCTATCGGCTGACACGTTACACGTCGCTCGGCGGTACCTTTTTTAGTACGCTCAGCTGCAGCCTTGGGATCTAGGCGTTGGGCATGGGCCCGAGCTTCATTAGCCAGTTCTTTCGGTCCCGCCATTCCCAGTCGGTCTTTGACAGCGTCATCGACGGTTTTGCGGTGTTTGGAAGACAAGACGGAGGTTTCTTTGACAATCGCTTGGGCATGTTCTTCCCGGATCTGTCCTTGGGTCAGAGCTTCTCGGGTATGTGGCATGTCTTTGGCAAGTGCCCGCGCCATCTCTAGGAAGCGTTTGCCTCGAGCTGGTGTCTCTCGACGGGCCAAAGCAATCTCAGCACCAAGTCCCTTGCCGCGCTGAGATTTGGGGACTTTCTCTCGCGCTTCGCGCTCCAGCCGCATAGTTTCTAATTCTGTGGCCGCAAGAGCTTGTGCTGCCTCTATCATGCCTTGGTGCTGGTTTAGCAACCGGATCTGGTCGATCGCCGATGCTTCATCGGTCACCGGGGCACGCTGAGCCAACCAGTCACGAAATTCCACGACATTGGTCGGGACGGAAGTTGAAGTCATCGTCATATCAGTCACCATAGACCCGGTCCAAAGCCATATAGTTTTGCTGGCTCGTTTTGTGGATAAGCCTGTTCAAATGCAAAAACCGTGGACAGCCGGTTGCGCCAGACCATGAAGTGGGTGCACCGGTGGAACATTGCCAGGTTGCATATGGGCTATCACGCCTCGGTCGAGACCGAAGCCGGGTGTATATCACCCAAGCTCAAGCCCCGAGCTCCGTATAACAAGACTGTGCCCTAGGTTTCGGCGTCATAAAACGGTTCAGGGAACCATTTTATGGGCGTGTTTTCCATCGACTACCTGTTCGAGGGAGACAAAGCCGAGACCTGAAACAAAAGGACTCCAACCTAGGATCTCGGACTGTCCAAAGCGTGCAGTATCTACCGAAAAAGTCGGATCAGAGTTCTGTTATCCTCGTTAGATTTTATGGCGCCGATCGCCAAAAGAAAATGGGAAACAAACGAAGGGACATCACGTATGCGGTTCGACGTCGCTCCGTGATTTTGGACGGGTAAGTTAGCCAGTACATATTGACATCTGCCGGTTTGTACGCTCTACCTTATGGGAAGTGAGGCGTCGTGGCTGTCAGTGTCATCCCAAGACAACGCTTATAGGCGGATTGCGGCAGATGGGGTCATAAACGTGGGTTACGCACAGTGATGAGTTTGTTGACGCGCTGTCCATGCTTTGGCGTCGTTGGAGTGACACGAACGATCACCGTGTGGATGTGCTGGAAATGGGAATGTTAGTGGAGTCCCTTGGTGCTGACATTGTGGGAATAGGAAAGTACAGGCAGCAATGGGTAAGTCCATTTACCTTAGGGTTTGAGGGTGACTCAGATGAGGCCGCTTCAGCCACAAATGACTGAAGCGTTAGTTAGTCTTCGCATTTTGTTGTTTCTCTGATGTAGCTACACTAGTTGCAGCCCGGGGGTCTCTAAGCCCGATCAGCACGAGGAAGCCGATCAACGGCAGGCCGATCAGGGGCAGCAGAGCATATTCCAGGCCAATGTGATCGGCGAGGTTTCCGATAATTGGTGAGGCAAGCCCACCTACTGAAACCGCCAGGCCAAGCGTGACACCACTTGCTGTGCCCATGTGATTCGGCAAGTAATCTTGCCCCAGCGTTACATGCAGTGAAAACGGCACGTAAAGCACAATTGAAGCAAGGGCGATGAATGTCCACGCGAGTGGACCCGGAGTTAGTAGCAGTCCGGCGAGCACTGGTACAGCAAGCACATATGCCCACCGGAGGATGGTGGTACGCGGCCACCGACGAGCAAGATAACCTCCGATAGCGGTGCCAAATGCGCCGCCAATATAGAACACAAATAGAGACGCAGATGCCAGGTCTTCGTTGACGCCACGATATTGGTGCATGAACAACACAATGAACGAACCGATCCCGACAAAAACGATAGACCGGCAAATAATGGCCACCGACATGCGAGCGAAGCCGCGCCAATCATCCCGGTCAGCAACCTTGTACTTGCCGACTGAAGTAGTTTGTGTAGGGGTATGGTGACGACTGACGAATGCCACGGCTATGACACCAGTTAGTGCCGGCGTCAGGAGTAGCGGGGTGGCACTGAGCCCTAGCCGGCCAACAGTTGCGACGACGAGCAGCGGCGCAACGGCGAAGCCAATATTGCCTCCCAACGAAAACCATGACATAAGTACATGATCGGTACCACTAAGTTGTCGCGCCCGACTTGCCCCTGCCGGATGGTAGGCAGCCACACCCATACCGGATATCGCAGCGACCGTTGCGGTGAGCCAATAGGAGTCTGATATACCGATCACCGCAATACCGACACCGGCAATAAAAATACTGACGGGAATGAGCCATCGCATTTGCCAATGGTCACCCAGCGCTCCGAATATCGGTTGCACGATTGACGATGTTAGTGACGATGCAAGGACGATGCCTGCGGCTGCAGCATAAGTGTAACCGCGCTCAAGAACCAAGAATGGTACAAGTGCAGCAACTGCGCCTTGGTAAAAATCGACCGTCACATGTGAGTAGGCCAGCAGGCCAGCACTTCGATGGGCCGGACGCAATGCAGTGTTGTCCATGTCTCTATCCTGCAATAGGTGTTTGCGCACAGGCCTTCATATGACTGCTTTACGGCAGCAAAAATCGTTGGCTAGTATTTCTGACAGAGGCTCTGTTGGCAGGCTCTGTCAAGGGCTAAGCTAGTTGTATGAGTTTTGTAAACATTGGCACGCTGGGAACAGTGCCGGGTAAGCGCGACGAAGTTGTCGCTATCCTCACCCGTGTCAACGCCGAGCTCGCAAACGCAGGGTGTTTGCTTTACGAAGTCGGCATCAACACAGCAGAACCAGATACTGTTTTTGTGACAGAACTCTGGGAGTCGGCCGAAGCGCACCAACAATCACTGGAGCTACCCAGCGTGAAAGCAGCCATTGCAGAGGCAATGCCACTACTTACCGGTCAGATGGGTGGGTACCAGTACACCGTGGTTGGTTCGCCCCTACGAGACCCGGCCGCCTAACTAGTGGACCAGTATAAAACTTAGTCCCACGACGTGCAGGTTAGTGCGCCGTCAATGGTTGCACCCTCAACGGACACCTCGTCGAAGGTCACTGTTTCGCCACTAATATCTAGCCCTTCGGAAACCTGGGACTCATAGGGCCGTTCCTCGCCCATTTTCAGCATTACGTGCTCTGAACCGGAAACTTTCAGAAGTGGTGGCCGGTTATTTACCTTACCGATAATATTTTTGATTTCACCTTGCGGGCCTGAACAATACGCATCACTAAAGGTGATCTCTTCCGTCTCTCCGTCAATGGTTACACTCACCGTATTGGAATCCGATTCAGCGTCGGAGTCGGGACTTGATTCAGCGTTTTCTTCCGGCGCTGCTTCTTCGGTAGTTTCGGCATCGTCTTCTGGTGCCGTGACTTCAGCAGGCGCCGTTGAAGCTTCAGCAGCAGACTCTTCAGACTCAGGAGAAGTTTCTTGTGTAGTAGAGCAACCGGTCATGAGAAGTAGTGCCGCAGCGGCTATGGCTATATTTCGTTTACTATGCACACTTTCATTCTATAACTCGGTGCTACCGGCATAAAACAATCAAGACGAGTCGACAGCTGAGATATATGTCTCGATAAGACGTAAACAACGTGCGTTTTACTATTTTATTGGACTGCGTAAGTACCTGCTTGTTGCGGATAAATAATAGCTTGGACGGCATCTTGGATGAGGCTGACGTTTTCGCCGGAACTGAGGTCACCATCATATCGGTGAGCCATATGGTGGTGTTAATTGGCCACTACTCCACCCGCATATGCAAACTGGAATTCGGGCAACACTATGCATATCGTCCCCCGCAACCTAATCTCTTCCTACAGTGTGATCGTTGTAATATCAGTGAAAGTGACACTACGTGAGAGGAGCTATGGCGTGGCAAAGATCCGGGTATCACATGGTTGGCGTGGCGTAAGCTTTGTGGAAGCGCTCCAGAAAGCCGGACCACAGGATGTGGTTCTTGTCAGTGAAGGTCATTACAAAGTTGATCCTGTCTTTATCCGTCAGCTTCGGATTGTGGGAATTGGGGAGCCAGATAAGATTGTGTTGGAAACCCAGATCGAGGTGCTGGGGCCAGTCCAAATGGAGAATCTGACTATTCAGGCTGCACCGTTTCAGAATGCCGTAAAGACGCATAATAGCCACGCCAAGCTTGAGCTCACTAACGTCTATCTGCACGGTGATCTGGCCGGGAAGTATCCAGTTGTTTTTAACGGTGGCGGGGCAATCTTTATGCACAATTGTCTGGTCGCTGTTGCTCACGATGACAGCCCCGGTGTTGTTTTGGAATCGAACGGCGCATTGACTGCTATCAATACGGTGCTTCCCGGCTTGTTAATGTCAGCGAGTCAGGCGGAGCTAAGTCATGTTCGAGCATCTCATATTCATGTAGGTGGAGCTTCACGTGTTACGGCGCGCGAGACCTTGTACTTGAGCCCGCCGGATGGGCTGCGTTGTTTAGTACTTGACGAGGAGTCGGTAGTACAGATTTCCAGGCTGGATGGCTCTGATGCAGTCTTTGAGGCTTATGTGGATGAGAGTTATTTGCAACTGGATACTATTCAATTGGAGTCTGGAGAGCCGCTACCTGTTTATCAGTGCGGTGCCGGGGTAGTTCATGCAGCTGATGACGCTGTGGTGCTTATGGATCCGGAAACTAAGGCTCCAATGTGTGCTGCAACGGCTGAACCGAAGGCTGTTTTGTGGAAGCCAAAAGATGCCAGAAACTTTCGGGATGCAGTGTTGCCGCAACTGAATAAGGGCGATACGTTGCTACTTGATGAGGGTGAATACTATTTATCCGATATCGACAATGTTTTGGTATTGGATATCAACATCGAAGGACGTGGCGCAGCAGAGAACACCATCTTGTATGGCACCATGACTCTAGCAGCCGATGAGCAGCGGAGGGCGTCAAATATTTCAGTTGTTCCATCGCCCGGCTATAACGCTTTTGAGGTGGCCCGGGGTGGTTCGCTCACATTGGAAAATGTTGTAATCACCCCTGAGTCGGAGGCCCGGCTACCTGCTATCTATGCAAGCTCTGGGGCATTGACGATACATGATTCTGCGGTTCAGTGTGAAACTGGCCGTGAGTATGGGGCAGTGCAGATCACCGGGTCAGCACAGCTATCAGCCTCTGGTTCACTGCTTGGTTGGACCAAGATTATAGGAGCGACTGCTCATTTGCAGAACTGTGGGGCCGTAATGATTTGGGCCCAGGACAGCGCACAGGTGACATCATCTGGAGAGCTTCAGCTGCATGGCAATACTTGTGATAACTATACGGTCGGTGCGATCTCAGGTGCTAGCGTGCAAATTGCAGAGCTGCGCACCGAAGATGGGCATTTGGCGTGTAAAGCCGATGAAGGCAGCTTGACCGTTGGTACTTTGGTTGCCCCGGAAGATAGCGAGATACGTGTCGACCGCAGCGCATCATCCGAGGTAGACATCTCGGGTGATACGGTAATAATCAACGAACTAGCATCTGATAGTGACTATTCTGTGGCAGCCGCACCCGGTCCGGCTCCTGCTGTTGTTGGTGAAGAAGACCAGGCGGATGCGGTAAATGCTGTTGAACTGCCAGTCGAAGAACAGCTCGATACTAGAGACCCGCTGGCCGAACTGAATTCGTTGATCGGTTTGGATAACGTCAAGCAACAGATTGAAGCATTTACTCAGCTGGTGGAATTTAATCAACGCCGCCAACAACGCGGCTTGAAAACGACCCAGCAGACGATGCATAGCCTGTTCTTGGGCAACCCAGGCACCGGTAAAACGACCGTTGCTAGACTGCTTGGTCGGGCACTCTATGAGTCCGGGGCTATTGAAAAAGACGTGTTTCTTGAGGTACAACGCCGTGATCTCGTTGGCGAAGCCCTCGGTGTCTCTGCGAATATGACGCAAAAGGTGCTTGAGCGTGCTCGCGGCGGTGTGTTGTTTGTTGATGAAGCTTACTCGTTATATCAAGAGCAAAATAACGAGTTTGCCCAAGAAGCAGTTGATACGATCATTACCTTTATGGAGGATAATCGCGACTCGACCGTGATTATTTTTGCCGGTTACCCAAACCAGATGCAGGATTTTTTGAATATGAATCCGGGGTTGAAATCCCGCATCCCGAATCGTTTTGATTTTGAGGACTACACCGAAGAACAGATTGCCCAAATCGGCTATCAAAGTCTGTTGGACTCAGATTACACAGTGTCACAACAGCTCTATACCAGTGTAGTCGCGGCTAAATACCGGCAGAGCAGTGATGACAGTAATGGCCGTTGGGTGCGGAACTTCAATGAAGAACTCATTAAACACATGGTGCGCCGAGTGATCGAGACTGATGATCCCGATACCGAAACCATTACTGACGAGGATTTGTATGCAATTAGTGGCGGTAGCTCTGAACAGAAGAACGCTAACATCGATGCGTTACTGCACGAACTCGACCAGCTAGTCGGCTTAAAACCGGTTAAGACGTGGGTGCAGGAACTAATCCAGGAGGTCCGGGCTAATAAGAAGCTGGAAACACTTCAACCCAGCATGGAACGGCCCACCTATCATATGGTGTTCACCGGTAACCCGGGTACCGGCAAAACAACGGTTGCTGGCCTGATTTCGAAGCTGTTCTATTATCTAGGCATTCTTGAGCATCCAACCGTCAAGGAAGTCGACCGAACAGATCTGGTCGGAAGCTATATTGGACACACCGAGGCTAATACCACCAAAGCTATCGATGAAGCGATGGGCGGGGTCCTCTTCGTCGATGAAGCCTATCAGCTGTATGCTCCGCAATCGCCAAATGATTTTGGCAGGATGGCTATTGAAACCTTTATGACCCGCTTGGAAAACGACCGAGACAAGTTCGTGGCAATCTTTGCCGGCTATACCAATGAAATGGACACGTTTTTAGATGCGAATCCTGGCTTACGGTCGCGCATCCCATTGATCATCGAATTCCCCGACTACACCCCGGATGAGGTGGCGGATATCGTGTGTGCTCGGTTGCGGTCGTCGTGGCACTTCGACGAGGCTGTGCTACGGGAACTCGCCGCTACCGAATATGCGAACCTTCCGCAACGGGATCAATCGAATGGGCGTTGGGCCCGCAATTACGCGCAGTTCATTGAGAAACAACACAAAAAGTGGCTTATCGATCATGACATCGAAGGCGAAGAGGCATTACATATCGACCCGCAATTATTTCAGTCACTGTACGCCCGGCTGTCCTGAGACCAAGGGCTGCAGTACGGTCGGGGCGTTGCTAACGTGTCTAGCCGTCTGGGTCGTATTCTTGCCCATGCCCAGGAGTCATCCTCCGTCGATGAGACGGCTGCGGTCTAGTTCAAAGCTGGCTTATTTAGCAAAAGCCTAGCGGCTACTTCCCCTGTTGTTTTATCCAATCAGCAACAGTTGGCCCGAGTTGTTCTGCCTCGTCAGGAGGCAATAGTACGCCTGTTCCTAACTCTTCGATAATAGGGGCGACGGCGTGAACTGGGCGCGGATCTGCTTGCTGTTCGAAGTATGCTCGGCTCAGTTCGGGTAAATGAATACGTCCCGGCCCAGTAATCAAGCGCATAGCGGGCTTATGTTGTGCAGCATCAACGAGTACTTCCGCCACAGTATCCACTGCGATGGGTTGGATCAGCCAGTCCTGGACTTCAATACGGTCATCATAGAAGGTGACAGCTGACGGATTGGTGGCAAACTCATACCATTGCGATGAACGGATAATCGTTGCCGGAAACGCAGTATCTTGTAGAACCTGTTCTTGAGCACGTTTGGCCACATAATATGGAAAATTATCGAATACCGGTGCATCGATATTATTGATCGATAAAAATACTAAATGCCCCACGCCTGCTTCGGTGCACGCTGTTACTAGATGTTCGGTTGCTCCCGACATGGTATTGACGACGTCGGCACCGTCATCTTCGGGCATGGGATTTGATGCATCGATAACTACTGAAACATCACGTAGCGCATCGACAAGCCCTTCGCCGGTGTGTAGATCGATACCGTTAGCACGTGATAGCGCCCTGAAATCCCGGGTAGTGGCTTCTAGGTGAGCCACGACCCGGGATCCTGCTGTGCCCGTTGCTCCGACAACGGCGATGGTCATGCCCGGCTCCTTTCGGCCGGCGTTCAATCCTGGTTATCTAATGGGTCGCCACCCGGTACTTGATCGCCAGCAACGGTACCTTCACGGATCGCTTTTTCGATGTGTTGGCCAACGTTTTCGTCAATGTTCTTCCAGTATTGGATGGCATTGGACAGTACCGGTTCGATGACGGTTTCTAGCGAACCAGCAACGGTTTCGATGAGTTCTTCGCGCTGATCATCGTCCATGACTTCGCGTACCAGGATGCCTGGTTGGACGAAATCGCCATCGTCTTTGCGCAGTGTGTAGGCCTCCCGGACCAGTTCACCATCGGACTCCCATGAGGCATCGACGGTGCCTTCTTCATTAGACCATGAATCGCCAAATGAGTTGGGTACATAGGTTGAGCGGTTGCCGGTGTGCTCGTACCACATGTGGCCTTCGAAATTGTAACTGTGCACATCAACGATGGGCCTATTCACCGGTAGCTGCTGGAAGTTTGTGCCGATACGGTAGCGCTGGGCATCAGCGTAAGCGAAGTTGCGTGCCAGCAGCATCTTATCCGGAGACATTCCCACTCCCGGGACCATATTGCCCGGTGAGAATCCAGCCTGCTCAATTTCGGCAAAGAAGTTTGCAGGGTTGCGATTCAGCTCCATGGTGCCGACCTTGAAGCGCGGGTAGTCTTCTTTCGACCAGGTTTTGGTTAAATCAAATGGGTTGTACCGGTAGGTCTTGGCATCCTCAAAGGGCATAACCTGCACGTAGAGATCCCAGGATGGGAAGTTGCC
>DXHA01000071.1 GCA_019113675.1 Candidatus Yaniella excrementigallinarum | reverse complement strand
AATTTTTGACCGCACGCCAGGCAGGCACCTGGCGGACGTGCCAGGCGCCGTCAAAGGCTTCTTCATGATGATAGTTAGTATCAAATGTGACACGGTTGAAGTCAGGCGACGCCGTTGGGCGAGACTTTCTGCCGCGTTTAGAATGTTGTTCTCGACGGCGGTTTTTCTTCCGAGCCATGCCACTATTGTCACATACTCACTAATAGCCGTGCGTCAGCTATAAGACCCACAATACAGATTAGACTTATCTCCGATATGCGACTTGTCATCACCCAATGTTCTGTCACCTATGCCGGCCGACTCAATGCGTATTTACCTCCGGCTAAGCGGCTGATCATGATCAAAGCCGATGGAGCCGTCCTCGTGCATTCCGATGGCGGCTCATATAAACCGTTAAACTGGATGACCGGGCCCAACCGGATGTCCATCTCCGAGCCTACTGATGATCAGGCCCAGGATGGTATTACAGCCGTTTGGACGGTACAGTCACAAAAAGCTGACGACCACTTAATCATCAATATTTACCAGATCGAACACGATTCTAGCCACGAGCTTGGCCAAGACCCCGGTCTGGTTAAAGATGGGGTCGAAGACGATTTACAACGTCTGTTAGCCGAACAAATCCATTTGCTAGGCTCCGGGTCGCAGCTGATCCGTCGCGAATATATGACCGCCATTGGACCGGTGGATATTTTGGCAAAAAACCCTAGCGGTGAAACCGTGGCTGTCGAGCTTAAACGTCGCGGTGACATTGATGGGGTCGAGCAACTCTCCCGCTATGTTGAGCTGCTCAACCGTGATCCACTGTTGGCCCCGGTACACGGGGTCTTTGCCGCCCAACAAATCAAGCCCCAGGCCCGTGTGCTCGCCCAAGACCGTGGCTTTGACACCTTGACCTTAGATTACGATGCCATGCGAGGTGTCGATGATCCAGAGTCTCGACTCTTCTAATAAATGTACCCAAACATTTGCTGATCGGCATATTCATGGCATAGCTGGAGTGGATTTCGCCACCTCTTCTATTTCTGAAATCACTGCTGCAATAGAACTGTTGGCCCGCCGTCGTACCACTAATGTCACCGCATCAATTCCCACGGTCCCCGTAACAGCAATTCCAGACATTTTGCAACGCCTTTGGCCTCTAGTAGCCGATGATTTCTTGGACGGGATCCACTTGGAAGGCCCGTTTCTTGCTCGAGGATTTGCTGGTGCGCATCCGCACGACCATGTGCTGGCTGCCAATAGTGTCTTGGGCCGTCAGTTGTTAGATATCGTCGAGTCACACCAAACAATTCAGCCCAGTATCACCATGATGACGGTGGCCCCGGAAACTCCGGGCTTTAGCCACCTGGTACATCGATTACTGGATTGCGGCATTATTCCGGCCCTGGGCCACACCGCTGCCACAGCCCAACAAATGCGTGATGGTATCCAGCTACTCTATGACCTGACCGGTGATCCCGTGGTGATCACGCATTGTCATAATGCGATGCCACCGTTGCACCACCGCGATCCCGGGCCGCTGTTAGCAATCTTTGAAGCGGCTGCCGCCGATATGGTGCGTGTGGAGCTTATTGCCGATGGCTTCCACCTGGATTATGAGCTTATTTCTTGGTGGTTGGCTACTTATCCGGGCGTTGTCCGATTGGTATCGGACGCATCGGCGGCTACCCTGCCTACTGGCTATGAACCATTGTCAGCCGCTGTCCCGCGATTAGGTGAAGTTACGCTGATGTATCCCACCGATCAACGCCCAGTATTGGCCGATGGCCACACTCTGGCTTCGGGTGGTAAGGATCTGCTAGCTATCCATGATGCCCTTGTTGATGCCGGGTTTGAGCATGAGCGTATCTGTGCGGCTATGCGACACTAGCAGACGTGTAGAGCCGGTTAAACACGTTTCGGCCGGTGGGCCATCCACGTACCCTACCGACCGAAAGTGTGTTGTTATTAGAAAAAGCGACGACGTTGGCGTCGTCGGGGTGCATCCCGCCAGTGACCAATTCCAACGGCAGGCCCCGACTCGTACCATGTCGTCAGTTCTGAAATGTGGGCGTGTGCGGCACTGAGGTCAAAATTGTCGCTGGTTTCTGTGTCGTCTAATCGTAACCAAGAACGAATACGGGTACGACGCGGATACCGGGTGACATCTAAGCAGTGCCGCGGCACCGAAACGCGTGGCCGTGGCCAAACGGAGTAGACGGCAAAGATTTCCACCGAATACTCGTTATAGGACACCACCACGGGTTTACCGGGGCCAGAGTGTCCAGCTTTGCTGACCAGGCGGGCTTTAAAGGAGCCGGGTGTTCGTAGCAGGGTGATCAAACGCCAAGCGATGACCACTACCGTCAAGAGCACTACGAGGGCGACTCCCGTAAGCGACCAGGCCAGCCACGATGGCATTTAGGCGGACAGCTCCGCTTGCGCTGCCGCGATGGTTACCCGGTTGGAGTCTACCGAGAAAAACCCACCGTTGGCCTGGGCTGTGACGGGTTCACCATCGGCAGCTTCAACCACGACTTCGCCATCCCCAAGCACCGCTAACATCGGTAGGTGGCCAGGTAGAATCCCAACTTCACCATCGATGGTTCGGGCTGACACCGAGCGGGCCTGGCCGGACCACACGAAGTGGTCCTCGGCGACTATTTCGACGTCCAGGAGGTTATCGGCCATCAGTTAGCCTTCCTTCTGAATTCTTGCCCATTCGCGTTCAACATCATCAAGACCGCCCACGTTGTAGAAGGCCTGTTCGGAAACATGGTCCAGATCGCCATCTGCGATGGCCTTGAAACCTTCGATGGTGTCCTTGATCGGAACGGTGGAGCCTTCGACACCGGTGAACTGCTTAGCAGTGTAGGTGTTTTGGGAAAGGAACTGTTCCATTCGACGTGCACGACTGACGGTGACCCGGTCTTCTTCGGATAGCTCGTCTACACCCAAAATGGCGATGATATCTTGCAGTTCTTTGTTCTTCTGCAAAATCTGCTTGACGCGGGTGGCAACTTCGTAGTGTTCCTGGCCTACATACTGTGGGTCCAGAATACGGGAGGTTGATGCCAATGGGTCAACCGCTGGGTACAGGCCACGCGATGCCAGGTCACGGGTGAGGTTCGTGGTGGCGTCCAGGTGAGCGAACACATTGGCTGGCGCGGGGTCAGTGTAGTCATCAGCTGGAACGTACACCGCCTGCATCGATGTAATGGAGTGGCCGCGGGTTGAAGTAATACGTTCCTGCAGAACACCCATCTCATCGGCCAGGTTAGGCTGGTAGCCCACAGCTGATGGCATACGGCCTAGCAGCGTGGAAACTTCCATACCAGCCTGCGAGAAACGGAAGATGTTGTCGATGAACAACAGCACGTCTTGTTTTTGCACGTCGCGGAAGTATTCGGCCATGGTCAGGCCGGTCAGGGCAACACGCAGACGGGTGCCTGGTGGCTCGTCCATCTGGCCGAATACCAAGGCGGTATCTTTAAGAACGTCGGCTTCGTCCATTTCGACCCACAGGTCGTTACCTTCACGGGTACGTTCACCAACACCGGCGAATACCGAAGTACCACCGAAGTTGCGTGCCACACGGGTAATCATTTCCTGGATCAAAACGGTTTTACCAACACCGGCACCACCGAATAGACCAATCTTTCCACCCTGAATGTAAGGGGTCAGCAGGTCGATGACCTTAATACCGGTTTCCAACATTTCCGTGGAACCTTCAAGGTCAGCGAAATGTGGTGCCTGGCGGTGGATCGGCCAGCGTTCTTGGACGTCAAGTTCGGAGCTCTCGACGTCGAGGGAATCGCCTAGCGCATTGAAAATATGGCCTTTGACGACATCGCCAACCGGTACGGTAATGGCTGAACCGGTGTCGCGGACTTCTTGTCCGCGCACCAAGCCGTCGGTGGACTGCATCGCGATGGCGCGAACCAGGTTCTCGCCAAGGTGCTGAGCAGTTTCAAAGGTAATAGTGGATGTTTTGCCGTCGAGTTCAACGTCTACGGTTAGCGCATTGTAAATCCCCGGCATAGCGTCTGCTGGAAATTCAGCGTCGATTACCGGACCGGTCACGCGGGCAATGCGGCCCACAGCGCCAGTTGCGGCGCCCGTACCGGATTCGTTAATGGTGGCAGTCATGTAACTCACTTCTATGTGGATGGTGAATATTGGTCAGTGAGGCTGATGTCAGCCCGCTGGTCGATCATTCTGCCAGTGCGTCGGCACCAGCAATAAGTTCGGTAAGTTCCTGGGTAATGGAAGCTTGACGGGCGTTGTTCATCAGCAAGGTGTAGTCACGAATGAGGTCATCGGCGTTGTCGCCGGCTGCACTCATAGCACGCTGGCGGCTAGCCAGCTCGGATGCGGCGGCTTGCAACATGGCCGAGAAAATTCGTGACTCAATGTACTTTGGCAACAATGCATCGAGAACTTCCTCAGGGGCCGGTTCGTACTCATAGAGTGGGAAGAGGTCCGATTCATCGGCAACTTCTTCATCTACGAATTCAAGCGGCAGCAGGCGGATGACCATGGGTTCCTGATTCACCATAGATTTGAACTCGGTGTAAACGATATGGATTTCGTCAACACCGCCGTCTTCGTAATCGGTGAGGAAAGCTTCGACGAGTGTTTCGCCAATTTCCTTTGCGGTATCAAAGTCAGGGCTGTCGGTTGATCCGGTCCAGAATCCCTTATATGGGCGGTTTCGGAAGTCAAAGTACGCCTGTGCTTTGCGTCCAATGAGGTAGAGATCGGCGGTCTTGTCTTCTTCATGAAGACGTTCGATCAGTGCCTCAGCTTTACGCAAGATATTTGCAGAATACGCTCCAGCCAACCCGCGGTCACTGGACATGATGAGCACCGCTGCACGACGTGGATTTTCTGGTTCCGACGTCAGTACGTGTTCAATGTCTTGTTGTGACGATACCGCAGAGACGGCTCGGGTAATCGCATTCGCATAGGGCATCGAAGCTGCCACACGTTGGCGTGCCTTACCGATTCGCGATGTAGCGATCAGTTCCATCGCGTTAAAGATCTTTTTCATCGACGCTGTCGAATCGATCTTCTGGCGAAAGACCCGAATATCGGCTGCTGACATGCTTTTCCTTTCTGTGACCTATAGCTGGTGCCGGATGATTCCGGCACCCTGGGCTACCGGTCGATCAGCGTTTCTGGCGGACGATCTGTTCCTGTTCGACAGAACCATCATCGATGGCATCGTGTTCCTCGTGGCCCGCCTGAACCAGGGAATCCGAACCTTCTGCCAAGTACGCTTTCTTGAAGTTGGTGACTTCTTGAACCAATACGTCTTCAACGTCATCGCTGATGAGTCCTGTTTCAGCAATGGACGGCAGCGCAATGTTGTTCAGCCGTAAATGCTGTAGGAACTCGCTTTCAAAGCGCAAGATATCCGACACTGGGATCTCATCCATGTGACCACGCGAGCCGGCCCAGATCGAAACAACTTGTTCTTCGACCGGATATGGCGTGTACTGCGGCTGCTTGAGCAGTTCCATCAGACGTGCACCACGGTCTAACTGACGGCGGGTGGAAGCATCCAGGTCCGATGCGAACATGGAGAATGCTTCCATATCACGGTACTGTGCAAGGTCAATACGCAAGGTACCGGAAACCTTCTTCATGGCTTTGACCTGAGCGTCACCGCCAACACGGGAAACCGATACCCCAACGTCAACAGCGGGACGCTGGTTGGCGTTGAACAGGTCGGACTGCAAGAAGATCTGACCGTCGGTAATCGAAATCACGTTGGTAGGAATGTACGCCGAGACATCATTGGCCTTGGTTTCTACGATCGGCAATCCGGTCATGGAACCGGCTCCCATATCATCGGAGAGCTTTGCACAGCGTTCCAGCAACCGGGAGTGCAGATAGAAGACGTCACCCGGGTAGGCTTCACGGCCTGGTGGGCGGCGCAGCAACAGCGAGACCGCACGGTATGCTTCAGCCTGTTTCGACAGGTCATCAAAGATGATCAATACGTGTTTGCCACCGTACATCCAGTGCTGACCGATTGCTGACCCAGCGTATGGGGCGAGGTATTTGAAACCGGCAGGGTCGGATGCTGGTGAGGCAACGATTGTGGTGTATTCCAGTGCGCCTTCGCGCTCCAGAGTGGCACGAACCGAGGCGATGGTGGATGCTTTCTGGCCAACAGCAACGTAGATACAACGTACCTGTTTATTCGGATCCCCGGATTCCCAGTTGGCTTTTTGGTTCAGAATCGCATCGACACCGATTGCGGTTTTACCAGTCTGGCGGTCACCAATGATGAGCTGGCGCTGCCCACGACCGATCGGAATCATCGCGTCGATGGCTTTCATACCGGTTTGGAGTGGTTCGTGTACTGATTTTCGTTGGGTTACACCTGGTGCTTGGAGTTCCAACGCACGACGACCTTCGTCCTCGATGTCCCCGAGGTTGTCCATGGGCTCACCAATTGGGTTGACCACACGACCCATAAAGGCGTCACCGACTGGTACCGACAATACTTCGCCGGTGCGATACACTTTCGTGCCTTCATGGATATCTTGGAAGTCCCCCAGTACAACGACACCAATTTCTCGTGGGTCGAGGTTCTGGGCAAGCCCGGTGATGCCGTTTTCAAAACGCAGCAATTCGTTTGCCATAACGGAAGGTAGGCCTTCAACAGTAGCAATACCGTCAGCTGCGCTGTTTACGTAACCGACCTCGACACGTTCGGTGTCGGCCGGTTCGAACGACTCCGCAAACTCATGTAAGGCATCACGGACGTCGTCAGCGTTGATGGTCAAATCGGCCATCTGCAGTCCCTGCTCTCTTATCTTGCCTCATCATTGCGATGGGCCTAGTTGTGAATGTTTCGAGTGCCGGTTTCAGCCGGCCATTGTTGTGTTCAGATCGTTCAGTCGTGTTGCAACGGAGGAATCAATTACCTCGTCACCAACTTGGATCCGGATACCGCCGACCAGCTGCGAATCGATCTCGATATTCAAAGTTAGTTCCCGACCGAATGCGGCCGAAAGTGACTTGGCGAGACGATCTACCTGAGTCTGCTGGAGTGGACGGGCCACCGTCACATCGGCGATCCACTGACGTTGTTGCTTTGCGCTTATATCAGCGAAACGACGAACAAGATCAACTGGCTTGGCACCGCGAGGCAGTTCTACTGCCTGACGCACCAAGACTTTGGCTGCATCCATTGCATCGGCTGTCATAAGACTAACAGCCAACTCTCCGCGAGCCGATACCGGTGCTTGCTGATCGGTCAGTGCCCGCTGCAACTCGTGGTTGGCTTCTACCGCATGGTTGAAGGCCAGCAGCTGCTGAGTAAGCGATTCAAGTCCGGCAAGTCCGTTGTGTTCAGCACTATGAACCACAGCGGTTGCGGCCAAGTATTCCACCGCATCGCCAAACTCGCGTTCGGTCGACCAGCGAGTACCAGCAACACCTTGCAATACTTTTACGGCCTCAGCAGAGACCTTCTTTGCATAGATGTTGCCAATGAGATCTTGACGTCGGTTGGCTTCAACCGTTGGGTCAGTGACCGAACGACGCAGTGCACCGTTTTCTTCGATCACTTTCAAAGCCGCAAACAGTTCTGCGCCGAGTTCGACTCCGCCGGCTGAAAGGCTTGGTTTCAGCTCGGTGTGCAGTTGTGCCAATGAATCACGCGATGCTTGTGACATTATTCAGTTGCACCTGCACTCGTGGTCGAGGCCTGTTCTTGTTCCAAATCTGTGAGGAACCGATCGACTACCCGCTGTGAGCGTGCATCGTCGTCGAGGGCCTCACCAACAATTTTGGATGCCAGCGACGTTGCCAACGTACCAACTTCGGTACGAAGTGCGGCTACAGCTTGCTGACGCTCTGCCGCGATTTGGTGAGAAGCTTGTTCAGAAATACGCGATGCTTCAGCTGAAGCATTCTGGCGAGCCTCCGCAACAATTTGGGCCGCATCGGTACGAGCCTGCTCACGAATCTGGCTGGCTTCAGTCCGAGCGTCTTGCAGCAGCTGTTCATAGTTGTTTTTCAACTGTGCAGCTTCTGCCTGTGCAGCCTGGGCGCGTTCTAGTCCACCCTCGATCGCATCACGGCGCTCGACGTAGGATTTCTCCATTGCCGGAACGACGAACTTGACGACGATGAACAAGAGGACGAGGAATCCGACCGAGGTGACCACAATTTCCCAAATATTAGGGATCAGTGGATTTGCCTGATCTTCCTGCGCCGCGGCGGCTGCCATGATCATCATGCTCTTGATCATTTCAAACCATCCTTAAGTGTTCATTACTGACAAATGTGGCCGATGTGCACCGACCCTGGATGGTGCTCTAGGCTCCGATAACGAATGCGAAGACCAAGCCCAGAATTGCCAGAGCTTCAGCCAGGGCGAAGCCCAACAGCGCGATGGGCTGCAGCTGCGACTGGGATTCTGGCTGGCGTGCCACACCGTTGATGTATGCAGCGAAAATCAGACCCACACCAATGGCGGAGCCAATCGCGGCCAGACCGTATCCGATCATGTTCAATGAACCATGCAGTTCCATTGTATTCCTTTCAAGATGCCTAGCAGGCAGGTTGTGGAGGGTTCCCGGCGGGGATCCGATGGGTACCGGTACCAGGAAGTTTTCTCAAGGTGATTTCTCACCGTTCCGATTCACAGCTGTAAATCGGGAAGTCTAAATATTTGATTATGCGCAAGCTGAGTTGAAAGCTATAGCTCGTTAGCTGCTATTGCTCCCTGTATATAGAGCGACGTCAATAGTGTAAAGACGAACGCTTGCAAGACCATAATTAGCAGTTCAAGGAAGTACAGGGCTACTGAACCAATCACTACCAATACGCCAAGTCCGGCATTGACGATGCTATCTGTCTGCGTGATCAGGTATTCAGCGCCTGAGCCTGCCAGTAAGACAATCATGTGCCCGGCCAACATTGTGGCCATCAAACGCAGCGAGTGTGTCAATGGACGCACGATGAAGTTGGAGATGATCTCCAGCGGGACCAGCAGTGGAAGAATCCAGCCAGGAACACCTTTAGGCACTACGGCAAGCTTCAAGTAGCGAATCCCAAAACGGCGCAAACCTACGGCGATCCAGATGACATAGGCAATGATTGCGATGGCATATGCTGCGCCCGAGTGCGAGAACGATGGCAGCTGCAGAACTGGGATTGCGCCGAAAAGGTTATTGAGTAGTACAAAGAAAAAGATTGCAAACAGCAGTGGAACCCACTGCCGGAAGTGTTTTTCGCCGATAATGTCTCGGCCGATACCGTTACGTACGAACGCGTAACCAGATTCGGCGATCCATTGTAACCGGCCAGGCACCAGGGAAGGTTTGCGCATTGCGATGCCAAAGAACGCCCAAATGAGGATGATCGACAAAATGATCATCACCATTTGTTTGCCAAAGCCAGTACCGTACTCAGCCATCCACGGGATGATGTCTGGCGGGTGCGCATCGTCGATCGTGGGCGGCACGTATTTCCCTTGGGCAGGGAGATAACTTAGCACGAGTGGAAGCACGCAGATCCTCTCTCAATAATCCCATGCGAATGGGCAGGTTGTTCAACGCTGCTTCAGGGATGTTGCCGGAATGTTGTAGGCAGTTGCGATTTTCAACGCGTTTTTGCCCTTGGACAGTCTAGCAAAAACCCTAACACGTGTCGCATTGAGACTATCCATGTGGCTATTCGTTATCAGTCATAATGAAAAATGAACTGAGAGCTTCATCACCCTAACAAGCCTACCGGGGTGCCAACGATAACAAAAGCCCAAGTCACGCGGGTATTTGGTGATATCAATCTGACCAAATTCCACGGGTAAAGTTGTCTTTGTCACATTAGTGAGATGGCTACCAATATATGAGCCTTCTTGTATTAATAAATACTAAGATTTCTCCGACCTGCCAGATAACGATAGCTACCAGTGCACCAACGGCTGCGCCAGTACTGTGTAGCCAGGCGGGTGCTGGGATGATGGCTAGTAAAAATCCTATGAACACAAGTTTAGCGACAAACGCGCCCATAGCGATGGGAATCGCCATGTCACGATGGTTTTTCCAAACCACAGCGATCAACAATATACTCACTGCCGATAGAGCCCAAACGATAAGGCCCGCAACCAATGCCGACAACCCGGCATCAAATGATTCGACCAGTGTGAACACCACGGCCGTAAGGATAATAGCCAGCAGGGTTGGCCAAGTGGCATGGAGTAATATCCCCCACCAGCCTTTTTTATTCACGGTCTTCCTAGCCACATCATTCACCGTTTTCTGTTGGGCGATTTGCTGGACGTTGGTCGGCTTTTGCCGCTCGCATTTTATTGAGTTTGCGATAGTAGGCACGACGAGTAATCCAAGGCCGCAAGGTCAATAACACCAACAGTGCCATCGCTAGAACGACCACTGAGATGACGATCTCTGCGGGGAAATACGTTAGCAATACTGCGCCGTAACCGATCACAAAACTCCACAGGTACAGCAACAATACCGCCTGACGGTGGGTGTACCCGCCGTCGACAAGCTTGTGGTGGATATGACCGCGATCCGCAGAAAACGGTGAGCTGCGACGCGCTGTTCTACGTAGTACGGCCATGACTAAGTCCAACAACGGCAGCACCATCACCGCAAGAGGCAAAATGATCGGCATGTACGCCGGTACGTTACGGAAGCGGAACCCTTCCAACGCGCCTAGGTCTGCGGTGACTGCCACTGCAGCGGTCGCCATCAGCAACCCAATGAGTTGAGCCCCCACTTCGCCCATGAAGATTTTGGCGGGGTGGAAATTGAATGGCACAAATCCTATACAGGCCCCGATTAAAAGTGCGGTCAACAGGGTAGCAAGGTTGGAATAGTCGTAGGCGTTAATCGTGCGAGTAAGCAAATAAGTGTATAGGAAAAATGCCGAGCCACCGATGACTGCAACACCGGCTGCTAGCCCGTCGAGACCGTCAATAAAGTTGAAAGCGTTGATGGTCAGTACGATCACAAAAATCGTGATAAGGAGCTGGGCGAACTCATTATCGACATGGATCCAGCCCACTGGCATGGCTTCAACGCGAATGCCAGCCCCTGCAACGATGCCTGCCGCGACAACCTGCCCGGCAAATTTGATCATCCAGTGTAGATCCCATAAATCATCGGCAACCCCCATAATCATGACGACAACGATGGCTGCCAATACACCCAGCATGGGAGCTTGATATATTCCGGATAAAAAGGGGACCAAGGATCCCAAACCCATGGCGATAATGACGGCAATAGCCATGGCCGCTCCCCCAAGTTTGGGAATCGGTTCACGGTGCATATCGCGTTTGCGGGTTGGTGTGTAGACGCGGGCGCGCACGCCTAACATCCGCGCCATCGGCGTCAGCACAAAACTGAGCAGCGCGGTCACTCCCACCACCGCAAGATAGACCATCATAAGGACGGGTCGTCCTCCGAGGCTGCTGCATCTGGGTCAGTGCGCGGTTCAGGATCAGTGATATCAAGAATCTCAGGCACAATGTTGCGAAGCGCTTCGATACTAATGCTACCGGAACGCAGCACACGGTGCGGGGTCACAGTGCAATCTACGATCGTCGAGGGGTGTTGTTGACCGCGTTGGCCTTCATCGATGTATACCGATACCGCATCACCAAGCGCTTCACGAGCTGCATCAATCGTGGTAGCCGCCGGCTGACCGTGGCGGTTAGCAGACGAAACCGCTAATGGCCCGGTCTGTTGCAAAATTTGTTGGGCCAGGGGATCATTTGGTTGGCGTAAGCCCACGGTTCCTCGAGTCTCCCCTAGGTCCCAGGAGAGGGAGGGCTGGGCTTTGAGGATCAGAGTCAATGCGCCAGGCCAGAAGGTCTCTGCTAATTGGCGTGCCGTTGCCGGAGTATCTACCGCCAAGGCATCAAGCACCTGGATAGAACCGATCAAGACCGGTGGTGGAGATTGCCGCGACCGACCTTTTGCAGCTAATAAAACCGCTACGGCCTGGGGGCTAAATGCATCAGCACCCACCCCGTATACGGTATCGGTTGGTAACACGATTAATTCGCGTTGCCCCAGGGCCTCTACCGCTGCGGTAATGGCGGCGCTGCGTTGCTCGGATTGTTGTGCATCAAACTGCTGTGTCACGTTAGTCATTGTGCCAGGGTTGGGATGGTTTTTGAGGTTGATTGCACCAAGTCCGAGCGGATCGCTGATACGAATCGGTCAGTATGCCTAAGATCCTGCAGTGTGGTCACCACTTGCCACCCAACATGTGTCCGCATAGCTGAAGCCAGACTGTGGCCATGTGTCTCGTCGTGTTCCATGATGAACAGGCCCCCGGGCGCTAACCAGTCCAAAGCTTGGTTTGCAATGGCCAATGGAATAGCTGTCCCATCGGGGGAACCGCCGTACAGTGCCATATGCGGATCATGTTCTGCCTCCGGCTGGTTAACCGGCGTGTCGTCAGGAATATACGGGGGATTAGACACCACAGCATCGAATTTGCCCAGCAATGTTTCCAGTTGTGCATCGGCTGACACGATACTGGCTCGATCTGTGGCATCCGCGCACAAGACTGTGACGTTGTAGGGTGCCGCATTTTTACGAGCCAGCTCCACTGCTGCTGGGCTCAAATCGACGGCCCACAAGGCAACAGGCGTGTTTTGCCTACCCAGGTGCTCTGCTAGTGCTGCTGCAATAGCGCCAGTGCCTGTACAAAGATCCAGAATATTCAGGGGTCCGGTGGTGTCGGCGAAGTGTTCCAGGGTAGTTTCGACCAGAATTTCGGTTTCTGGTCGTGGGATGAATACACCGGGTCCGGTTTGGATATCCAGTCCATAAAATCCGGCAACACCGGTTAGATGCTGTAAGGGTATCCTGCGCTTCCTAGCCTCAACAAGTGCCCAGATCTGGTTGCTGGTTGACTGAGCGATACTTTGACCTAGGACTTGTAGCACGCCCAGCCTACCGCGGTCGACCTGCAGTACGTGGGCAGCTATGCTGGCGGCCTCAGTATCGGCGGAGCCAATGCCAGCCTCAGCTAAGTGCTGGCGCACCTGCTGGATAATCGCGTTCAGGTCGGTCATTACGCCTTGGTTTTTTCACCCAGTGCGGCCAACCGTTCAGATTCATCCATAGAAATCAGCGAATCGATCACCGGATCCATATCGCCTTCCAGGACTCGGTCCAGATTATTGGCCTTATACCCGGTGCGGTGGTCTGCGATACGGTTTTCTGGGAAGTTATAGGTACGAATGCGCTCGGAGCGGTCCATGGTGCGAACCTGGGATGCCCGCGTCTCGGCAGCGGCGGCTTCTAATTCTTCCTGCTGGTGGGCCAGCAACCGCGACCGCAAAACACGCATGGCGGCTTCACGGTTTTGGATCTGGGATTTTTCGTTCTGCATAGCAACCACAATGCCGGTTGGCAGGTGCGTGATACGGACCGCGGAGTCGGTGGTGTTAACGTGCTGACCACCAGGACCCGATGACCGGTATACATCAATTTTCAGGTCGGCTTGGTTGATCTGGATCTCTTCTGGCTCATCAACTTCGGGGAAAACCAGCACGCCTGCCGCCGAGGTATGGATACGACCCTGGGATTCGGTAACGGGTACACGCTGTACACGGTGGACGCCACCTTCATACTTCAGGTGGGCAAAGACACCTTCGGCCGGATCATTGGCATTGCCGGTAATACCGATGTGGACATCTTTATAGCCGCCTAGATCGGATTCGGTGGCCGAAATAATTTCGGTTTTCCAACCACGGTGTTCTGCATAACGCAAATACATTCGAGCCAGATCTGCTGCAAACAGGGCAGCCTCTTCGCCCCCTTCGCCACCTTTGATTTCTAAAATCACATTTCGGGCGTCGTCGGGATCACGTGGAATCAGCAACCGGTGCAGTGTTTCGGTGGCTTCTTCGTACTCTTCCTCCAGCTGGGGCACTTCGGCAGCAAAATCAGGATCCTCTTGTGCCAGTTCTTTGGCATCTTCCAGGTCTTCGCCTAGTTGCTTCCAACGGTTATGTGCCTTAACGATCTTTTCGAGTTCAGCAAAACGGCGACCAATTTTACGGGCACGCGTTTGGTCAGCGTGCACGGCAGGATCGCCCATTTTCTCGGTGAGATCTGCGTGTTCGTCAAGCAAAGTATTGATGGATTCAAACATTTTTTCTACCTCGAGTCTATAGCTTCAGTGTGAACCAAAAAACCATCGCGCAACCAGGGCCGGCTGCGCGATGGTTCTATGTCAGGTGGCTAAGACTCTGCTTGAGCTCGCAGCGTGGTCTTGGAGACCAACATCAAAAATTCCGCGTTGGTTTCGGTTTCTTTGAGTTTGGAGGTCAACAACTCCAGTGCCTGCTGGGTTTCTAAACCAGACAGCATACGGCGCAGTCGCCACATGATACGGATTTCTTCTGCGGTCAATAAGTTTTCTTCGCGTCGAGTCCCCGATGCGTTGATATCGATCGCTGGGAAAATTCGACGTTCGGACAGATCGCGGGACAACCGTAGTTCCATATTACCGGTACCCTTGAACTCTTCGAAGATCACTTCGTCCATCCGTGATCCGGTCTCCACCAGTGCGGTGGCCAAAATGGTCAGGGAGCCGCCGCCTTCAATATTGCGTGCAGCACCAAAGAATTTCTTTGGTGGATACAGTGCTGCCGAGTCGACACCACCGGATAGGATACGGCCAGAAGCCGGTTGGGTGAGGTTATATGCCCGTCCCAGACGCGTCATGGAGTCCAATAGGACAACTACGTCGTGTCCCAGTTCTACCATGCGTTTGGCACGTTCGATCGTCAGTTCGGCCACGGTGGTGTGGTCTTCTGCTGGACGATCGAAAGTTGACGCAATTACTTCACCGCGTACGGAACGCTGCATGTCGGTGACTTCTTCGGGACGCTCATCGACCAGCACCATCATGAGTTTGACCTCTGGGTTATTGGTGGTGATGGCATTGGCAATCGACTGCAGCATCATCGTTTTACCGGCTTTTGGTGGTGAAACGATAAGACCACGTTGGCCCTTCCCAATTGGGGCCACCAGGTCGACCAGACGCGGACCCATGTCTTTGGGAACATTTTCTAACCGCAGACGTTCTTGTGGGTACAGCGGGGTAAGTTTATTGAATTCTACGCGTTTAGGATGCTCAGCAGCTTGCTGACCGTTGACGAGGTCCAGTTTGACCAGCGCGTTGAATTTTTGACGGTTGCCGCCCCCGCGTCGATTGCGTCCGCCGCGGCCTCCTCGACCACCGCGTGAGCCGCCTTGTTTATTATGTGATTGCTGATCGTCGCCTTCTTCTGGGCTGCGGACCTGACCACGGATGGCATCGCCTTTACGCAGTCCATAGCGTTTGACCATAGCCATTGACACGTACACGTCGTTGGGTCCAGGCAGGTACCCTGAGGTGCGCACAAATGCGTAATTATCCAAGACATCGAGAATGCCGGAGATCGGTATTAGTGTCTCGTCTTCCGAGCCTTCGTGGCGGTCGTCTTGTTCGTGGTCGTCGCGACGGTCCCGCGAACGGTTGCGGTCGCGTTGGCGCTGACGGCGCTGATTGCGCTGATCATCGTCACGACGACGGCGATTACCATCGCGGTGGTCGTCCTGTGCTTCGTCGCCACCCTGCTGGTCACGCTTTTCCTGTTTGTCGTGTTTGTCCTGCTGATCGCGTTTGGACTGCTGATCACGCTTATCAGACTTGTCTTTATCGGATTTATCGTGCTGATCGCGATTAGCTTTTCGTTGGCGATCCTGATCACGACGTTGCTGGTTTCGAGTGCGCTGGTCGCGGTCGCGATCATCATCGCGCCCGTCAGTTTCATCCTGTTTGGATCGCTGTGCGTCACGCTTGGATTGTTCACCAGAGCGTTGCTTATCATCACGCTGCTGGGATGACTGAGTTGCCGAAGTATCTTCTTTCGGCCGTTGCTTTGGCTCTTCAGCCGGAGCATCGTCGGTGACGGGCTGCTCGCCGGCTTTGGCCTTGGCCGAAGCGCTACGTGATTTACGTTCTTTGGCGGCTGCAGCTTTGGCTTCCTCCACTGCTTCACGGTCGGCACTATCACCGCCCCGCTGGTGGTCGGCAATGACTTCAACCAGCTGTGCTTTGCGCATGCGTGAAGTCCCGGTGATGCCGAGCTGTGACGCCAAGGTTTGAAGTTGGGCGAGTTTCAGGCTGCCCAGACCGGCAGACCCGCTATCGGCTGGGGTCTGTAATGTGTCTTGTTCAGTCACGAAGGTTCCTTCCCCCTCGTCGGTACGGGCCGAGATACCCGCAGATTTGATAACAAACTTGATTGCGAGTGCAAGAAACGTCAAGTTGTTGGAGTGACTTGCAATATACTCAACACCATCGGTTGAACATAGGTTGTCAACAGTGGTGTTTGAACTGTGGGATAGCCTGACATCTAGGATGATGAGCTATCAAATACTCTCCGCAGAATTGCGGTAAAGACCAGGCCGAATACGATATAACGCTGATAACCGATACGGTACAACGATCTCGTTATGGCCGGAATACCTCCATCGTAGCACCTTCAACGTCAACTGGCAGAATCCGTACGTCCCAGTGTTGCGAAGATTTCGCTGCGCGCTGTGTTAATAGCTCTACCACTGCCTGAGTCTCGGCGTCGTGGCGCGTGAAAACGCATAATGTTGGCCCAGCACCAGAAACCACTGCGGCATGGCCAGCACTGCGTAATGCTGCAATGTGTTCCAGGGTTTCTGGCATGGATGGCTTACGGTATTGCTGGTGCAACCAGTCATCGGTGGCCGCCAGTAACAATTCAGGTTCCAAAGTCATTGCTGGGGCCAATAAAGCTGCCCGCGACGCGTTAGCGACAGCTTGCTCATATGGCACGGTGTTGGGTAGCAATGTGCGCGCAGCTGCTGTAGACAACGGTTTTGCCGGAATGGCTACCACCGGTGTGATCTGAGTGTGCGGTTCCATAGTAACTGCCCGAAAGACATCGCCGGTTGCCTTGGTCTCACACCAGGAAAAGGTTAGACCACCATAAACAGCTGGCGCCACATTATCGGGATGGCCCTCTGCCTCAGAAGCCCATTGGAGAAGATCCTGATGCGTTATCTGGCTGTCCTGCGGCAACAAGGCCTTGACCGCCATAGCGGCAGCCATATGTGCTGCAGCCGAAGACCCCAGCCCCCGTGAATGTGGAATACGGTTAATGGCTTTCAGGCGCAGACCTGGCAAATGCCAGCCCAGGGCTTCAAGTATCATACGGATTTCAGCGATAATTAAATGTCGGGCATCGGTGGGCAGGTAATTATGCCCTTCGCCTTCTATCTCAGCGCTAAACCCTGCCTCAGTAGTCCGAATTTCTAGCTCATCATAGAGTTGAACTGCAATACCTGCACAATCAAATCCGGGGCCCAGGTTCGCCGAGGTGGCAGGGACTTTGATGTTGGCGACGATGCCTGCCGGTACTCGGTTTGCAGGTGGTGTGGTGGCCGGTGATGCCAAAATTAATTACCTTCTACCCGCATGACGGACAAAACCTCTTTAACACCATCAAGTTCCTGGGTGGCCCGCAGTGTTTTAGCCAGCTGGGATTCTTTGGCCCGGTGGGTGACAAATGCGAGCAACGCGGTCTTGTTTTCCTCAGTCGAAGCCTCGTCAGGCGTTTGATTCATTGACTGAATCGATACCTGGTGGTCAGCAAAGGTACCGGCAACTTGAGCCAAGACGCCCGAAGCATCAGCTGCTCGTACTACCACCATGTAACGTGTCGTAGCCGCGCCGATATCTAAGGATTGCAGGTTTCGACGAGCAGTGTGTGTCCGTCCGGGTCCGCCGCGAAGTTTACGAGTGGCAATGGACATAACATCGCCCATCACCGCTGATGCGGTAGGAGTACCACCAGCACCGGGACCATAAAACATCAGTTCTCCGGCATTTTCAGCTTCGACAAACACTGCGTTATAGGCGCCATGCACCGCAGCTAAGGGATGTTCACGGGGCAATAAGGTCGGATGCACCCGAAGCACCACACCTTCATCAAGCTCTTCGGCAATAGCCAATAATTTAATGACATAACCGGCAGCTGCTGCTGCCTTATGGTCGAGATCGCCTATGTCAGTGATGCCTTCGGTGTGGACATCATCCAGCGAAAATGTGGTATGAAATGCCAGATGCGCCAAGACTGCGATCTTGGCTGCAGCGTCTGCACCACCCACATCCGCTGTTGGATCAGCTTCGGCATATCCCAGGCGTTGAGCTTCTGCTAGGGCGTCGTGGAAGGAAGCCCCCGTGGAATCCATTTGGTCAAGAATATAATTAGTGGTTCCATTGACGATGCCCATGATGCGAGTCACCTTATCGCCTGACAGCGAGTCCCGCAGGGGACGCAAAATCGGGATCGCCCCGGCTACGGATGCTTCAAAGGATAATTGCAGCCCAGCCGCAGCAGCGGCTTCATATAGCTCGTCTCCGTAGGTAGCCAGTAGCGCTTTATTGCCAGTAACAACGTTTGAGCCTTGCTCGATAGCCTTACGAACTAGCTGTAGTGCCGGATCAGTGCCGCCCAGCAGCTCGATAACGATATCGGCGCCGTCCATGACTTCTGCAGCATTATCACTGTAGTACTCACTGGGCAGCTGATAATCGCGCGTGGCCTGAGGGTTTCGGACAAAAATGCCGGTTAAATTTAGTTTGGCACCAATCCGTTCGCTTAACGAATCGCCGTCTTCAATCAGAATACGAGCAACCTGTGACCCAACGGTTCCACCACCCAACAATGCAATATTCAATGAGGTGGTATCAGATGCAGTGGTCATGGTCCTCCGAGTAAACGTTAGAAAGGGAGTTTTGGACACCGTGTCGACATTGTAGTCCAGTCAGCGCCGAATGATTACAAATCAACTTCGCGACTAAAGAGGTCCTGATAAGTCTCTCGACGAATAATTTCGCGGGCGTGGCCATCTTTGACGGCCACGATAGCTGGTCGGGGCAACATGTTGTAGTTCGAACTCATGGCATGCCCATAAGCCCCGGTGGCCGGTACCACCAGCAAGTCACCGTGGTCGATGTCTTTTGGTAGATAGACTGAATTAACGACAATGTCACCAGATTCACAGTGTTTGCCCACCACACGAGATAAAACCGGTTCGGCTTCACTGATGCGGTTGGCAAGCACGGCGGTGTAGTCAGCATCGTAAAGTACTGGACGGGGATTATCTGACATACCACCATCAATAGCTACATAGCGGCGCGGGTAGTGGTTACCTTCAAATTCAACCCATACGGTTTTTGTGGTCCCCACGGTATAAATAGTCATCCCTGCAGGACCTGCGATGGAACGTCCTGGCTCAATAGAAATGCGTGGACACGCCACACCTAGTCTGTCAGTTTCAGCCCCAATATGTTCGGCCAGATTATTGGCAATGACTGACGGCGCCAGCGGGTCATCCTGCTCGGTATAGGCGATACCGTACCCGCCGCCGATGTCTAATTCGGTGATAGCAATCTGTTCGGCGGCCAGCTGCGCGATGAATTCCAGCATTCGGGTTGCTGCGGTAGCAAACCCTGCCGATTCAAAGATCTGACTTCCGATGTGAGAATGTAGGCCCACCAGGTTAATGTGTGGGCAACCGGCAGCAAATGTGACGGCCTGATATGCTGCTGACGTTTCGGCTCCGGGAGCCGGGGTCATAGTCAGGCCAAATTTCTGGTCTTCGTGGGCCGTAGCAATGTGCTGGTGCGTTGAAGCATTAACCCCAGGAGTTAATCGCAGCATGACATTGGCGGTCATTTCCAGAGTTTCTGCTAGCTGAGCTACGCGCTGCAACTCCGGTAATGAATCCACTACGATGCGTCCCAGCGATTTAGTAATGGCGGTCTCTAATTCCGCATCGGATTTATTATTGCCGTGCAATCCGATCTTTGACGGCTCAATTCCGGCCCGCAGGGCGATGGCTAATTCGCCGCCGGAGGCGGTATCCATAAATAGTCCCTCATCGCGTACCCATTTAGCCACCTGAACAGTCAGCAGTGCCTTGGACGCATAGAAAACATCCACTCCCCCACATAAGGATTCGAAAGCGGCGTTGAATGCCTCCACATAATCTCGTGCCCGGGATCGAAAATCGTTTTCATCCAATACCCACAGCGGGCTGCCGAATTGTTCAACCAGTTCGGATACACCAATACCTTGGACGGTGAGCTGGGCATTATCGCGGGCAACACCCGATGAAAAAATCTTGGGATCAACTCCAGCGGTATCGGCTGGAGGTTTAAGCCAGTTGGGAGCAAGTGGTGAATCCATTACATTTTCTCCGGTGCCGATACTCCCAGCAGTCCCAGTCCATTGGCCAAGACCTGCGTGGTGGCATCGTTGAGCCAGCGACGGGAGTAGTTGACGGTTTGTGGTTGCGGTTTGGTGCCATCGTGATCTGGTGCTGGCACGATTCGTGCTGCTGCATACCACGCGTGATAGGCCGCTGCAATAGATTCTAAGTGCCGAGCTAATCGATGTGGTTGGCGCAGCTTGGCAGCACTTCCAACTATCGCTGGGAACTGGGCCAGTTTCGACAAGAGTTCTTCTTCCGTTGGGTGGGTCAAGGCAGCAGCATCAAATTTATCCTCGGAACGAACCACACCCTGCGCGTCGGCGGTACGGGCAGCTGAACGCGACCGTGCGTGCGCGTACTGGACGTAAAATACCGGATTATCGTTGGTTTGTGACCGCAACAGATCCGGATCGATTTCAATCGGCGAATCATTCGGAAAACGGGCCAGCGAGTAGCGCAGTGCATCGACACCTAACCATTCGATTAGATCTTTGAGTTCGATGATGTTACCGGCACGCTTGGAAAGTCGTGCACCGTCGACTGAAATCAACTGGCCGATGAGAATTTCGATGTTTTGATCCATATCGTCACCGGCGCAAGCCGCCAGAGCGCGCAGCCGATTGACGTAACCGTGGTGATCGGCGCCTAATAGATAAATTTTTTGATCAAAGCCACGGTCTTTTTTCGAAAGATAGTAGGCAGCATCGCCCGCGAAATAGGTGGGTTGACCATCCGCTTTGATTAGCACGCGATCTTTGTCGTCATCAAAATCAGTGGTGCGAAGCCAGAAGGCACCATCATCTTGGTACGTGTGACCATGAGCTTTAAGCCGTTCCAGAGCATCTTCGACTGCCCCTGAGGCATGCAGCTGCGCCTCGGAGAACCAGACGTCAAAATGTACTTTGAACTCTTCTAGAGTTTGCTGGATATCGGCCAGCTGTAATTCATAGGCACGGCGTCGCAACTGCGGCAAAGCCGTCTGGTAATCCTGGTCGATGATTTCAGGATCTTCGGCCAAAATGGTCTGGGCTATATCGTGAACATACTGCCCCGGATAACCGCCTTCAGGAACCGACTGGCCGTGCATGCGAGCCCACACCGAGGCAGCGAAGGTGTCCAGCTGCACACCAAAATCATTAATGTAGTACTCATTGGTCACTGTTGCGCCCGAGGCACGTAGCAGTCGGCTGATTGCATCTCCAAGAGCAGCCCACCGTGTGTGACCGATGTGCAGTGGTCCGGTGGGATTGGCCGAGACAAACTCTAAGTTCACTACATCGCCAACGGCCTGATCATTATGGCCGAACGTTTCGCCTGCTTCGATAATGGTGCGTGCAAGTTCGCCCGCTGCAGCAGCGTCTAGCACAATATTGATGAAACCCGGGCCAGCAATATCCACACTTGCAATGCTGTCTAGCGCTTGGAGTTTTGGCGCCAGAATTTCTGCGAACTGCCGCGGATTCATGCCAGCACGTTTGCCTAATTGCAATGCAATATTTGTTGCCCAGTCACCGTGGTCTCGGGACTTAGGTCGTTCAACTTTCGGGGCTTCAGGCACCGCTTCGGTAGGCAGGTCAATTTCGCCGGCTTCTATTGCGGTGTGCAATACGTGGGCAATAGCTTCAGAAAGATTTTCGGGATTCACGGATCCAAGTTTAGCTATCACAGACTAGGTCAGCACCTTTAAGGCGGAGTTTCACCGGATTGACCGCATATTTCGTCATAGCCACTTTTTGCGGTAGGCTATTCAGGGTCCGATGAAACAGCGGTTTCATGCTGGACCCCCGCCTCCGTAGCTCAGGGGATAGAGCGTCTGCCTCCGGAGCAGAAGGCCACAGGTTCGATTCCTGTCGGGGGCACAATTACATGCCGTGCTCTACCGCTCTTACGGCGTCATTTCCCGCATTAGGCACACTTTTCTATCGTTAGTCAAAATCTGCCGTCCATTAAAGGAACATCCGTTTGACCAGGCGTTTTGATGTGCCTCAAGTCTTGTGACAAGATTATCAGCTGCTGCATACTTGAGAATCAACGCATGCAAAACACACGTTTTTTTGGATGGCACATGACTTTGCAAAGGAAAACACACCCTGGTGCAGGGCAACAGCAGCTAAACCCCGATGATCAACGCTCCATTGGGTTAGATATTATGCGGCGCAGAGAAGCAGCGAATCTACCGCGCACCGATTTGGCCAATAAAATCGGCATCTCTGAACGAACCCTTTTTCGTTGGGAGATGGAAGGTACCACGATGAGAAATCGTGATCGCTTCCTTGAAGCCTTGTCATCCATGGTTTATGCTCCGGGCGGAAAACCAGCCTCGCTGCTCATCACGCGCAAGGAATTGCGTAGGGCAGCCTCCACCGATCTGGCGTCAGAACTACAAGAACGTGCCCGCATTATGGATAACTACACTCGGCTGGTTGAAAACCTCAAAAACCGTTTACGCGAAGACGGGTTGGAGCATTACATTCCACCCGGGCTCTAGACCCCACGATGCCATACTTTATGGTTATCGCCGACGGTACCTACTTGCATAACCACCGCGTCAAAGAATAGGTGATTTCTAGGACTAAGTGGTTTAGATTGAAGGTCGAAATGAACCCTTCAGCGATGCAAGGAAGAATATGACCACCACATATCGCACACAGAACCCTGCCACCGGCCAGTTGCTTGAAGAATTTGCCTTCGCCACCGATGACGAAGTCCAGCAGGCACTGACCAAATCAGCTCAGGCATACACCGCCTGGTCAGACCTGGATATGGCCGAACGTGGCAAAATCCTAGTGAAACTGGCCGATCTCTTCGACGAAAACGCCGAAGAACTCGCGGCCCAGGCCACCCTAGAAATGGGTAAAAACACGCGCGAGGCTATCGGTGAAGTCAAATACTGTGCCCGGATTATCCGGTACTTCGCAACCGAAGGTGAACGGCTCACAGCCGACCAACCGTTGAAAAATATTGACGGTCAGACTGCTGTACTGCGTCGTCGATCGTTGGGACCGCTGCTCGGGATCATGCCGTGGAACTTCCCCTATTACCAAGTCATCCGGTTCGCAGCTCCTAACCTAATGCTGGGTAACACGGTGATTCTCAAACACGCCGAAATCTGTGCCGGCACCGCGCTGAAGATCGAAGAATATATGCGCGAAGCCGGGGTGCTTGACGGTGCCTACATTAACCTATTTGCCACCCACGACCAGGTCTCAACCATCATCGCAGACCCACGGATTCACGGGGTATCACTGACTGGTTCCGAACGTGCCGGGGCAGCCATCGGCGAGCAAGCCGGGCGGCATTTGAAAAAAGCTGTTCTTGAACTGGGTGGCTCCGATCCCTACATTGTGTTGGACTCGGCCGATGTGGCAGCCTCAGCACGACGTGCACTTTTCTCACGGCTTTCCAACTCAGGACAGACCTGCACCTCAAATAAACGCATGATTATCATGGATGATATTTACGATGAATTCGTTGCTGAACTGGCAAAACTTGCCGGCGAGCTGACACCGGGCAATCCGGCCGAAGCCAACCGCAGCGAATATGCACCTCTGTCCTCTGAAGCCGCTGCCGTAGGCTTAATGGAACAAATTGACGAGGCCCGTAGCGCCGGGGCCAATGTGTTGGTGGGCGGACAACGCCCAGACTTACCCGGTTACTATGTTGCACCTACTGTGCTCACCGACATTCCAGAGACATCGCGAGCTTACACCGAGGAACTCTTCGGACCGGTGGTAATGGTCTACCGGGTGCATTCCGAAGACGAAGCCATTGAACTGGCTAATTCCTCAGCATACGGGCTAGGTGGCTCAGTCTTTTCCACCGATGAGACACGAGCCCAACAAGTCGCCGATCAACTCGATGTCGGCATGGTCCATATCAATGCATTCAACGTCGGAGGCGAAGACCTACCCTTTGGTGGCGTGAAACGTTCAGGTTTCGGTCGTGAACTCGGGCCCTTAGGGATGGACGAGTTCGTCAATAAACAACTCCTCACAGTTAGCCAACCGCGCTAGCAGTAACCACAATCCGGGTGATCGGTTGCCGGTCACCCGGATTGTTATGTTCGGCCTCAAGCTTGTGCGGTGCCCAAACACGGTGAGACTGCCGTAGAATCTTGCCATCATGTCCAACACTTCTACCCTAGACCTTTCTGCGATTTCCTTTCCTGACCAGCTGCCAGTCTCCCAGCAGCGGCAACACATCATGGCCCAGCTGGCCGAAAACCAGGTCATCATAGTTGCTGGTGAAACCGGATCGGGGAAGACCACGCAGCTACCCAAAATGTGTCTGGCCATGGGACTGGCTGAGCACGGCATGATCGGCCACACCCAACCCCGGCGTATCGCAGCACGATCCGTTGCCGAACGAGTGGCCGAAGAACTAGGCCAATCGCCTGGAAATACCGTGGGATATCAGGTGCGATTCACCTCCGAGGTTTCAGCCGATACCCAACTGAAAGTCATGACCGATGGGATTTTGCTCGCCGAGATTCAACATGACCCAAACCTGTCGGCCTACTCGGTGCTGATTATCGACGAGGCCCACGAGCGCAGCCTGAATATCGATTTTTTACTCGGTTACCTCAAACGACTGTTGGCCAAACGCGATGACCTAAAAGTACTTATAACCTCGGCCACGATCGACCCCGAATCATTCGCCCAGCATTTTGCCGATGCCCAGGGCACCCCGGCCCCGATCATTGAAGTTTCCGGACGCACCTATCCGGTAGAGATCCGCTATCGACCACTCACCCAAGCCGCCATGGCAGATGATCCGGATGACGACGCCGACGACATGGAAGAAACCCGGGACCCACTTGATGCCGTCGCTGATGCCGTTGAAGAACTCGGACAAGAAGCACCCGGCGATATTTTGATTTTCTTTCCTGGCGAGCGCGAAATACGCGACGCCGCCGAGGTGCTGGGCAGCCGATTACAGCGTAATCCTCGGTTGGCCCACGCCGATATTCTGCCGTTATTTGGACGGTTGTCGTTACAAGATCAACAGCGGGTTTTTCGTCCCGGTAAAAATCGTCGCATTGTCCTAGCCACCAATGTGGCAGAAACCTCGCTGACCGTTCCAGGGATCAAGTATGTTATCGATACCGGTACTGCCCGCATTTCACGCTATTCACAGCGCACCAAAGTCCAACGCCTACCGATTGAGCGGATCTCGCAGGCCTCAGCACAACAGCGCTCCGGACGCGCTGGTCGTACCAGCCCCGGCATTGCCATCCGGCTCTACTCGGAAGACGACTTCAACGAACGCCCAGAATTTACCGACCCGGAAATCCTCCGGACCTCATTGGCCTCGGTCATTTTGCATATGGCCTCATCCAATATTATTGCTACGGCCGCTGAGCTAGAGGATTTTCCTTTTATTCAACCGCCCGAACATAAACAAATCACCGACGGTGTGACACTGCTGACCGAACTTGGTGCGCTAAACACCGGCAACCCGGTTCGAGTGCGTGGCCGCGGTGGGCGCTGGGTTACCCGCACTTTTACTGCCGGGACCATTACCCCGCTGGGACGGCGTCTGGCTCGCTTGCCGGTCGCTCCACGACTAGCGCGTATGATTCTAGCTGCCCAAAAGCACAAAGTCGTGCCCGAAATGCTGGTATTGACCGCCGGTTTAACCATCCAAGACCCGCGTGAACGGCCCGAAGAACATCGGGCAGCAGCCGATGAACTGCACCGCAGGTTTACCGATGATGTTTCGGACTTTTCGGCCATGTTGAATCTGTGGAACTATCTTCACGAACAACAGCGAGAACTGTCTGGAAACCAATTTCGTAAACTATGCCGACGAGAATTTATTAACTACCTCCGGGTCCGTGAATGGCAGGATCTCGTCCGCCAGTTACGCCAAATCACCCGCGAAGTTGGTATCAAAATCCCGTCTGGGACCAAAATCGAAGCGGTGGGCCATCATGACGGTATCCACCAAGCGCTTTTGACCGGGCTACTATCTCACATTGGCTCCTGGGATGAGCGCCGCAATAGTTATCAAGGCGCCCGGGGTTCCCGCTTTGCGATCTTTCCCGGCTCAGGTTTATTCAAAAAACGTCATGACTTCGTGATGGCAGCAGAACTGGTGGAAACCTCCCGGCTGTGGGCCCGTCAAGTAGCTGCCATTGAGCCGGCCTGGATTGAAAACGCCGCCGGGTCTTTGGCCAAAGTACATACTTCCGATCCGTATTGGTCCAAACGTAACGGCACGGCAATGGCCAGACAACGGGTCATGGTCTATGGGGTCACCATTGTGACCGACCGTCCTGTGCGCTACTACAACATAGACCGTGGTCTGGCCCGCGAAATGTTTATTCGACACGCGTTGATTGAAGGAGAATGGAACACCCGCCATCACTTTTTCAAACGCAACTTGGAACGGCTAGCCGAAATTGAAGAGTTAGAAACACGTATGCGCCGCCGGGACTTGTTGGTATCCGAAGATG